>JAFWQX010000149.1 GCA_017508875.1 Clostridia bacterium
AGGTGGGTCGCACGGCCGCATTTCTCTTCTTTCCCTTTTGCGGCCGAATAAATGAGCAACGAGGCCGCTTTTCAACCTTTTGATCTTTGGCGAAGCCGAATGAATAGTTAAGGATTTTGTTTGACCGAAATGCGAACCGATTCCGGGGTTCGCATGAGACCCAAAATTCGTGCTATCATTCGGTTCGCCCACCGCGCGGCCGCATTGACAACCGCCCTCAAAAATGGTAGCATTGACCCAGAAAAAATCCGCGAAAATCAGGCGCCTACACCGTCTCCGTTCGCGGAAACAGGAGGTCAGAAAAATGAACCAGCAACCGAACTTTATCCCCGCAGGAATACGCACACCTGAAATACTCAAAAAATCGGAACAGGACGTGCGCGTGCGCCGTTTCCTCACACCACAGCGCATACTCTGGAAAACAGACGGCGTCACAGGCGAAGATTGCCTGCTCACACCTGCGGAAAAGCAGATACACTTTAACGTACCGCGCACGATGTGTATGAAGTGCGCCCCGGCAGGCGATGATTTCAGCCCGGCGGCAGTGCTGATCGACTTCGGCGTAGAATTCCACGGCTACGTAAAATTATATATCCACAGCGTAAATCCGACGCGCGTGAAGCTGCGCATAAGATTCGGCGAATCGGCGGAAGAAGCAATGGCTGACCTCGGCGGAAAAAAGAACGCCACCAACGACCATATTGACCGCGACCAGATCATCGACGTCGGTTTCCTGTCAATGCCCGAAATCGGCCCGTCAGGCTTCAGATTCGTGCGGATTGACCTTCTTGACCCCGGAGCACAGATCACGCTCATGGCCGTGGCAGGAATTTTCGTTTACCGCGAACTCGAATACAAAGGCTCGTTCCATTCGAACGACGCGCGCCTGGACAAGATCTGGAACACCGCCGCTTACACCGTTCACCTTAATATGCAGGAGTACGTGTGGGACGGCATAAAGCGCGACAGACTCGTGTGGATCGGTGACATTCACCCCGAAACTTCGACGATCCAGGCCGTATTCGGATACGACAAAAGCGTTGAAAACAGCCTTGACCTCGCGCGCAACGAATCTCCGCTGCCCAATATGATGTGCGGCATCTCCGGCTATTCGGTCTGGTGGGTGCTCGTCCACTACGGCTGGTATATGCAGAACGGCGACCTTGAGTACCTCAGACAGCAGCAGGTTTATATGAAGGAGCTGCTGAAGTTCTTCGCAAATTGCGTGGGCGAAGACGGCGGCGAAACGCTTCCGAACGGCAGGCTGCTTGACTGGCCTACCAATGACAATCCCGCCGGTATCCACGCAGGCTATCAGGGCATGCTGGCAATGTGCTTCGACGCCGGTGCTTTCCTCTTCGGCGAGCTTGGCGATGACGAAACGGTGGCAATGTGCAGGGAGACCGCGGCTAAGCTTCGCACCCACCTCCCGGATCCGAACGGTTCAAAGCAGGCGGCGGCAATGCTCATTCTGGCCAAGATCGCGACGGGCGAGGCTGCGGATGAGCTGTGCAAGATGATAAAAAAGGACGGCGCTCACCGGATCTCCACGTTCTTCGGCTTCTACGTGCTGCAGGCATTGGCCGAACTGGACGAGACAGGCGCGGCGCTCGACATGATCCGCGACTTCTGGGGGGCAATGCTTGACCGCGGCGCCACGACGTTCTGGGAAGATTTCAATCTCGACTGGCTCGAAGGCTCCGGCCGCATCGACGAGCTCGTTCCCGACGGCGTTAAAGACCTTCACGGCGATTACGGTGCGTACTGCTACATCGGTTTCCGCCACAGCCTCTGCCACGGCTGGGCTTCCGGCCCCGCGGCGTTCCTCTCCCGCTACGTTCTGGGCATCACTCCGGTCGAACCCGGCTGTAAGACCGTACGCATCGCGCCGAAGCTCGGCGATCTGCGTTTCGTGGAAGGCACCTACCCCACGCCTTACGGCAACATCCACGTGATCCACAAGTATAACACCAAGGGCGAGATCGTTTCGAAGATCGAGGCGCCCGAGGGCGTGACGGTCATAAGGTGATCGCGGCGCAGCTAAGCGGCCGGGGTTGGTATGAGTAATAAGGCGGGCAATAATAAATCACGAATATCGCGCGAAACCGGCACGCAGACGAAATCAAAGCACAGCCGGAGACGGGTCCACGCGGGCAATATCGTTCTGGCTGTGCTTCTGGTGCTCTGGGTTTGCCTGATCTGGTTTCACTCCTCCCGTCCGGCGGAAGAATCTTCCAAGGAGAGCGGCTGGCTGCTTTCCCTCGCTCACAATATCTTTCCTTTGCTTACCGAGCACGTGCTGCGCAAACTTGCGCACGTGTTTGAATATGCGGTTCTCGGGGTATTGTCCTCGCTGCTATTCCTGCTTCACCTGAAGACACGGAACCTGCTCCATCGTTATATTGTCCTGCGGAGCGGCGGCTGGCTCATCGCATTCGGACTCGCAGTACCCGTCATTGACGAAGCGATCCAGCTGCTGACCCCGGGCCGCTCGGCGGAAGTCCTGGACGTCCTGATCGATTTCGGCGGATTCGCAGGAGGTACGTTGATAACGGCCGTGATTTTTTATTTGGCATACCGGCGAAAATATTGAAAGGATTAAACTATGCTTGTAAACCTTAACGACGTGCTTAAAAAGGCCCAAAAAGAACATTACGCGGTGGGGTTGTTCAACGCCCCCGATACAGTTATGCTTGAAGCGACGATCTCAGCCGCGGAGGAGCTGAATTCACCGATCATCATCGGAACCGCAGAAGTACTCCTTCCCTACGGAGACCTCAAACTGATCGCACCCGGTATGATAGCGGCTGCCAGGCGCGCAAAAGTCCCGGTCGTAGTACACTTTGACCACGGTCTTACGTTTGAGCGCTGCATCGAGGCGCTGAAGCTCGGCTTTTCCAGCGTAATGTTTGACGGCTCTGCCGGGGACGAAAAACAAAATATAGCTGATACCCGCGAGATCGTGCGGATCGCACACGCTATGGGAGCGTCTGTCGAGGGCGAGATCGGTCATGTCGGAGAGGCGGTCAACGGCGACGGCGCTGACGGCGACAGATATACGACGGTGGCGGAAGCGCAGAACTTCCTTGCCGCCACAGGTGTGGATGCGCTGGCAATAGCTATCGGCACCGCTCACGGCGCGTACAAGGCCAAACCGCGCCTTGACATCGAACGCCTTAAAGAGATCCGCGCCGCTGTGGATACTCCCCTCGTGCTTCACGGCGGATCCGGGCTGTCAGACGATGATTTCAGGAACACTATCCGCGAGGGTATCGCGAAGGTCAATATTTTTACCGATCTCTGCCTTGCGGGAGAGGCTGCAATGCGCCGTGCGGCGAATGAAAATCCGAATTACTTAGAGGCCCGTAATCTGACCGTCAGCGCCGTTAAGGCGGCGGTCAAAGAAAAACTGCTTTTGTTCGGTTCTCAGAACCGGGCGTAATTCGCAGCTAAAAACAGGGCAATAACCGGGGAGCGCCGCGCAAACGGGCAAAACGCACGTCCGTTACCCGTTGCCAGTTACTCGTTGCTCGTTACTCGTTACTCGTTGAATCCCGGCCGGATAAAATGTATAATATACGCGTGCCCGGGGCAAGGCGTTGCCCGGCAGCATTTTGCTGCAATCTACCGTTCCCGGGCAGTTTTGCGATGAAACAGGGATTCTTCACTATAACCGAAAACAGAAAGCTCGCGGATGCCACGTTTCTTATGCGCCTCGAGGGCGACACGGAGGCGATAACGGCGCCGGGGCAGTTCGTTAATATCAAGCTCGACGGGTTTTACCTGCGCAGGCCGATATCGGTATTCGACTGCGACGGAAAAACACTGTCGATCATATACAAAGTCGTTGGCCGCGGCACGGACGCCCTCAGCAAAACGGAACCGGGAAAAGAACTTGACCTCCTCACCGGACTGGGCAACGGCTACGACATTGGCGCCGCGGGTAAGCGGCCGCTGCTGATCGGAGGAGGCGTCGGAGTGCCTCCGCTGTACTGGCTGTGCAAAAAGCTTGCCGCGCAGGGGGCAATGCCGCAGGTGGTTCTCGGTTTTAACTCCGCTAAAGATGTGTTCGCAGTCGCTGAATTCCGCGCCGTCGCCGGACCAGACGTAAAAATCGTCACCGTTGACGGCAGTTACAGCGACATTGGCGGCTGCAATAAAGGCTTCGTCACCGACTTCCTTCCTGCCTCGTACACGTATTTCTACACGTGCGGCCCCGAACCGATGCTGCGCGCAGTGTATAAAGCCACCTCCACGGAAGGCGAATTCAGTTTTGAAGAACGTATGGGCTGCGGCTTCGGCGCGTGCATGGGCTGCAGCTGCAAAACAGTCACGGGCTATAAGCGCATCTGCAAAGACGGGCCGGTACTTAAAAAGGAGGAAATACTATGGAAAAACTGACAGAAACCCAGGTAAACACCTCCGTAAACCTCTGCGGCATCCGCATCGATAATCCCGTCATCCCCGCTTCCGGTACGTTCGGATACGGGTATGAATTTGCAAAACTTTACGACATAAATGAGCTCGGCACGTTCTCGTTCAAGGGCACGACGCTCGAACCGCGCTTTGGAAATCCTACGCCGCGCATCGCAGAATGCACCGCCGGTATGATCAATTCGGTCGGGCTCCAGAATCCGGGCGTTCACGCGGTAATAAACACAGAACTTCCGGAGCTGCGCAAGGTGTTTCATAAGCCTGTCATGGCAAATATAAGCGGCTTTTCCGTCGAAGAATACGCAAAAACCGCAGAATTACTGAACGGCGAAGAGCAGATAGGCTGGTTCGAGGTCAATATAAGCTGCCCGAACGTGCACGGCGGAGGCATGAGCTTCGGCACTGACCCGAAAGCCGCGGCATCGGTCATTGACGCCGTTAAACGGGTGACAACGAAGCCCGTACTCGCGAAATTGTCCCCGAACGTGACGGACGTGACCTTGATCGCACGCGCCTGCGAAGCTGCCGGAGCAGACGGCATCAGCCTGATAAACACGCTGCTCGGAATGCGCTTTGACGTTCGCCGCAGAAAACCCGTCATTGCAAACACCATGGGCGGATTTTCCGGCCCCGCGATCTTCCCTGTCGCGCTTCGGATGGTTTACCAGACGGCAAACGCGGTCAATGTCCCGGTAGTCGGTATGGGCGGTGTTTCGAGCGCAGAAGACGTGATCGAAATGATGATGTGCGGGGCAACAGCCGTTGAGACCGGTGCGGTGAATCTCGTCGATCCGTACGCGAGCCTTAATATCGTCCGCGAACTCCCGGTAAAAATGCGTGAGCTTGGTATTTCAGATATTAAAAATATCATCGGTATTGCAAACAAATAAAACCGGTCTAAGGGCATGGCCGCCTGACTCAAAGCATGTCGTATTGCAAACTTGTTATCGACATTTGCATATAATAAGTTTTAGAAAAGTGTTGCTTTCTTTTCTCGTTTATGCTATTATATTGACGAAAGCGGAGGTGATGCTATATGATCGATTACGCTCTTTCAGATGATATAGAAGTAATATGTGAACTCTTAGACATAACCGCAGCAGAATTTGCCTCAAAGATCGGCGTTTCAAAGGATACTGTAACGAGATGGAAAAACAATTCCCATGAAATATCCGCAAGCAATTTAAACGAAGTGTATAATTTTGCCTTCTCGCATGACGTTCACCTTAATAAGATAAAAGAACAGATTTATAAAGAAGACTGTAAAAGCAAAAAACGAGTCGTTCTTTTTCACGGAGCCAAAAACAATATCGAAGGAGATGTTTCGGTTAATAAGTCACGCGGCACAAACGATTTCGGCAACGGGTTTTATTGCGGAGAAAGTCTCGAACAATCCGCCATGTTTGTTTCGGGTTTTAAGGATTCGTCTTTGTACATATATGAGTTTGATAAAACCGGCCTTTCCGGAACACGGTTTTTTGTGGACCGGGATTGGATGTTGACGATCGCTTATTTTAGAGGCAGGTTGAGCGAGTTCGGCGACCACCCGAGTATTCAAAAATTGATCCGAAAAACCGAAGGTAAAGATTATATATTGGCGCCGATCGCTGATAATCGAATGTTCGAAATCATCGACAGTTTTATTGACGGCGAGATAACCGACGTGCAGTGTCAGCATTGCCTGTCGGCTACCAATCTCGGATCCCAATACGTATTAAAAACAGAAAAAGCTGTACGGCAGCTATACTTTAAGCATCATTGCTTTCTCTGCGAAAAAGAAAAGAAATACTATCTTACTTCGAGACAGGAAGAGGCAAAAATAAGCAATGATAAGGTGAAGATCGCCCGAAGGCAATTCCGCGGGCAGGGAGAGTATATAGAGGATATTTTAAAATGAAACCTATGGATGAAACCGGTCTAAAACTTTGCAGAGCACAGGCAGAACTGTTCGTATCGTCGATCACTCAAACAGATTCCAGTTCGGCAGTCTTTTTGCGGCGTTTTATGAATTCTTCTGTGGCAAAGAGAATGGATGAAGGCAGCTTTTTGTTTGAATCCAGTACCAAAAGATCCGTAATTGAGGAGATCAATAAAGAATACGGAAAAACTGATTACGGGAAAGCAAAATATTCTGAAAGCGAATTGTACTGGATGGGTTATTTATACCGCTATTGGTGTTATACATACGAAAAAACCAGTAAGCAGGTTTACAGGATTATCAAACCGCCCGAATTGAGAGCTTTGTTCTTCCCTTATCATTCTTTGGATAACGCCGCTGCCATTGAGCGTATTCTGGAAGCCCGAAACAGTCGGGAAGAAGATCTGACCAAACGAGGTGTCGAGATTCTCCGCCGGATAATCAGCAAAAAGCAGAGCAAAAAGCAGAAGGAGTCTTAACATTGAATCGCGGCACGATAAATTGTATAATACATTGACGCCCGCTTGCGATATTCACAGCGGCGACCACACACATCTGCGAAAGGAGCAGAATGACTGATTATGGGTAAAGACGTAATAATAGCATGCGACTTTTCGGACAGGGCAACGACGCTCGGATTTCTTGATCGCTTTACGGAGCGCGACATTAAGCCGTTCGTAAAGATCGGCATGGAGCTTTTCTACGCCGAAGGACCGGAGATCGTCCGCGAGATAAAAGCGAGAGGCCTTAAAATATTCCTTGACCTCAAACTCCACGATATACCGAACACCGTAAAAAAAGCGATGGCTGTGCTGTCGAGGCTTGACGTGGATATGTGCAATCTCCATGCAGCCGGTACGGCGCGGATGATGGCGGCGGCGATCGAGGGCCTTACGAGGCCTGACGGAACGCGCCCGATACTGCTCGCGGTGACGCAGCTTACGTCTACGGATCAGGAAGCGCTCGAAAAAGAACTGCTGATCCGGGAGCCGATCGCAAACGTCGTGATGAGTTACGCTAAAAACGCCCGAGACGCCGGTCTGGACGGTGTCGTCTGCTCCCCGCTGGAGGCAGGCGCCGTTCACGAAGCGTGCGGCTGCGGATTTTTAACGGTGACTCCGGGCGTGAGGTTCGCCGATAGCGACGCGGGCGACCAGAAGCGTATCGCCACACCCGCGCGGGCAAAGGAGCTCGGTTCCGACTATATCGTCGTCGGAAGGCCGATAACTGCCGCAGAAGACCCGGTCGCCGCATATCTGCGCGCGGTCAATGATTTCTGCGACTGATCTTCTACAATAGCATTTAAATCGCGCTTTTAATAGCATTAAAAACGTTAAAATAACGGAGGACGTACACGATGACAAGTAAGCTAAGCAAAGTAATTGCCGCCGATCTGCTGAAGATAAAAGCAGTGTTTTTCCGCCCCGACGAGCCGTTTATCTGGGCCAGCGGCATAAAAAGCCCGGTATACTGCGACAATAGATTGACCCTCACCGCCCCGGACGTCAGGCTCGACGTCGAAAACGGCCTGGCGCAGATCATCCGCGCACATTATCCGAGCGTCGAAGTGCTGATGGGAACGTCAACGGCAGGTATTGCCCACGCCGCGATCACCGCACACATCCTCGGGCTGCCGATGGGCTACGTGCGCTCCGGAAATAAGGATCACGGCCGCAAAAACCAGATCGAAGGAAAGCTCGAACCCGGTCAGAAAGTTGTCGTCGTCGAAGACCTGATCTCCACCGGCGGCAGCGTGATCGAAGTCGTGGACGTGCTGAGAGAAGCGGGTGCGGAAGTGCTCGGTATCGCGTCGATATTTACGTACGGCATGAAGCGCGGCATCGAACGGCTCGCGGAGGCTAACGTTCAGAACGTTTCGCTGTCTGACTTTGACACGATCGCGAACGTGGCGGCTGAGACGGGGTACATCGCGCCGGAAGACGTGGCGCGGCTGATCGCGTTCAGAAACGATCCGTCAGACGAGAGCTGGATAAAGGGTTAGTGATAAGTGGCAAGTGGGCGAACCGAGTGATGGTACGAATTTCGGGGGAAACGAAATTCTTAACCATTCACTCGGCTTCGCTGGCGAAAAATAAGGTAGTCAAATGAGCCTTAAATCAATGAAGAGTGGCAAGTTGTAAGTGGCAAGTTGCAAGTGACAAGTGGCAAGTTGAAAGTGGCAAGTTGAAAGTGATAAGTGGCAAGTGGCAAGTTGCAAGTTGAAAGTGGCAAATTGAAAAAAAGGAGCTAAGAATGAGACACGTAATAGATATTCTTGACCTATCAACAGAGGAAATAGGCGGTCTGCTGGCAACGGCGCAGGATATTATCGCGCGGCCGGAGGCTTATTCGGAACTGTGCAGAGGCAAAAAACTGGCTACACTGTTCTTTGAACCATCGACGCGCACGCGCCTGAGCTTCGAGGCGGCAATGTACGAACTGGGCGGAAACGTATTGTCCGTCACCGGTGCGGCAACGTCTTCGGCTTCCAAGGGCGAGAGCGTCGCCGATACCGCAAAAGTTGTCAGCTGCTACGCTGACATCATCGCGATGCGCCACCCGAAAGAAGGCGCGGCGCTCGTTGCCGCGAACAACGCATCGATCCCCGTCATAAACGCGGGAGACGGCGGACATTGCCACCCTACCCAGACGCTCGCGGATCTTTTAACGATCCTGCGCGAAAAAGGCAGGCTGGGCGATCTCACGGTCGGTCTCTGCGGCGACCTTAAATTCGGACGCACGGTCCATTCGCTCATCAACGCGCTCTCACGCTACGAAAACGTAAAATTCGTGCTGATCTCACCTGAAGAGCTGAAGCTCCCCAGCTACGTAAAAGACAGCGTCTTAAAGCCCCGCGGCATCGCGTACACGCAGACGTCGGACCTTGAAGGCGCGCTTCCTGACCTCGATCTTCTATATATGACGCGCGTACAGAAAGAGCGTTTCTTCAACGAAGAAGATTATTTAAGGCTGAAGGACAGCTACATACTCACGCCCGAAAAAATGCGGCTGGCAAGGCCCGATATGTGCGTGCTGCATCCCCTTCCGAGGGTCAACGAGATAAGTGTGGCGATCGACAACGACCCGCGCGCCTGCTATTTTAAGCAGGTGCTGAACGGTAAATATATGCGTATGGCGCTGATACTTATGCTTCTGCGCGAGGCCGGAAAACTGCCGAGTGCGAAAAAGCCCGCGGTTAGACCGCTTGAAACCGTCTGAAAGGAGACCGGAAATGAACGTAGACTCGATACAAAACGGGATCGTAATTGACCACATCACCGCCGGACAGGGCATGAGACTGTACGAACTCCTCGGGCTCGACGGGCTCGACGTCTCGGTAGCGCTGATAAAAAATGTTGTCAGCAAAAAAATGGGGCGGAAAGATATAATTAAAATTGACGCCGACATACCCGTAAACGTAGACATCATCGGTTTCGTCGATCCGGGCGCCACGGTAAATTTTATAAAAAACGGGGAACTTGTTGATAAAAAGGCAATCGAAATGCCAGAAATACTTACAAACGTGCTGAAGTGCAAAAACCCGCGCTGCATCAGTTCGTGCGAGCAGGAGCTCAGCCAGATATTCCGCCTGACCGACCGCGAACACAAAGTGTACCGCTGCATCTACTGCGAAACGAAGTGGTCCTGATCAGGCCGCGGTCAACAAAACACGATATTTGGAACCGGATTCGACGGTCAATACGATACGGAGGTCAATATGGACGAAAACGCACGTGATATCCTTCCCGCTGACGAACCCACCCCCCTGCAGGCCGCGGTAGTCGAATATATCAAGGCAAACTGGGTCAATACTCTTCGCTCTCCCGCGGATACGATCCACGGTATGGTGCGCCTTCCAAAGCCGTTCACCGTCCCGTGCGCGAAGGAACTGTTTACGGACTTCTATTACTGGGACACGTACTTCACCAATCTCGGTCTGATGCTTTCCGGCCGCGACTCCCAGGCCGAAAACAATCTCGACAACATCTGCTGGTTCATCATGAACCTCGGGTATATGCCAAATGCGAACCACCTCCTTGACCGCTCGCAGCCTCCGCTGTTCACGCGCGGCGTTTACGATCTGTGCCGTTTCCGGGGCGATTTGACCCTCGCGGCGAAATATATTGACGCAATAAAACGCGAACTGTCATTCTTCTACCTCGACCGCACTGTTTTCGAAGGGCTCTGCGCTTTCGGAAACAATTGCACGAAGCAGGCGCTGCGTGAATCCGCTCCGTGGCTAAGCGCGCGCGTAGGTGAAAAATACGATACGCCTGAGGAAGGCGACCGTCTGGCGGACGAATTATACGCAATCGCCGAGAGCGGCTGGGACTTCAACCCGCGCTTCCCTTCCGGCGGAAAACGCTTTGCTCCCTCCGAATACGTGCATCTCGACGTAAACTGCCTCCTCTACGACGCGGAAATTAAATTTGCAGAGCTGCTTCGGGCAAACGGCAGAGACGGCGAGGCTGACGTTTACGCGGACAATGCCGCGAGGCGCAAGGACGCGGTCAATAAGTATATGAAGGACCCCGCGACCGGCATTTATTACGATTACAATTACAAGAACGGGACTTTCTCGCCTGTGCTCAGCTGCATTTCGTTCTACCCATACGCAGCAGGCATAGCGGATCCGGGCGAGGAGGCTGCGCGTTCGGCTCTTGAAGTGCTGAGGAGGCTGGAACTGCCGTACGGATTATCCACGTGCGAATACAGGGGGCCTCAGGCGGCCTACCTTCAGTGGGATTATCCGGCGATGTGGCCTTCAAACGTATATTTCGCATATACCGCGCTGAAAAAAATATCCTTAGACGGCGACGCTAAAAGGATCGCGGACAAATATCTCGGAACGGCTTCTTCGATATTTGCTTCGACCGGATCGCTGTGGGAAAAGTACGACGCCGCGAAGGGCGCGGTTTCGGTCACTTCCGAATACGAGACGCCGGCAATGTTAGGCTGGACCGCAGGCGTGTTCCTGTGGCTGCTGAACGAATCCGGAATCAAAATATAAGCATTGCCACACCCCTGGCAAAGCGGCGCTCTTCCTGTGGAAAACTCCAAAAAAGTCGCAAAATCTGTGGAAAACCCTGTGGAAACGCGGTATGGCAGTGTGGAAAACATACGCATAACTGTGAATAATCGGAGAGCAATATGATCGTTACATTGATGTCAAGCAACATATGGGCAGACGTGTTCGGAAACCCTGTGAAAGACCGCGATTCCGCGCTCGTGGCGCTGCTCAGGAGGTACGCCCCGGACGTGCTGATGCTCCAGGAGGTTCATCCGAACTGGCACAAGTCCGAGGTACTCAAAGCGGGGCTTCAGGAGTGCGGTTACCGCGTGAGCGAGCCGGAGCTGGGCGGCAATACTTTGAATTACACGCCTCTGGCATATAAGGCGTCGCGTTTTTGCGAAGAGCGCTCCGTGTTTAAGCTCTATGACGGCCTGAACGACTACACGTCGAAATCTGTAAGCGGCTCTTTGCTGCGAGAGATATTGCCCGACGGCAGTCAGGGCAATCGTTTCGCGGCGATGTCAACGCATTTCTATTTTGCGCAAAATGACGAGGGCAATGCCGCCCGTATAAGCAACGCGAAGGAATTGACCGCCTGCTTCGACGCGCTCTGCATCGACGGGATCCCGGGCTTCTGCGGAGGCGATTTTAATTGCGACATTTCGTCCGAACCGTTTGCGCTGCTGAACGCCGGCGGGATAATATGCGCGTCAACGATCGCCGCAGAACGCACAAACTTTATCCGCACCCACCACAAAAATCCCGAATACGACGCCGAAAAGCGCCAATATATACCCGCAAAACCGTCGAAAAAGGACAATAACCTTTCGATCGATCATATCGTTGTCCGCGGCAGCGGCGTACGGGTCCTTAATTATACCGTTATCACCGACGAAGAAGCTCTGATACTGAGCGACCATTGCCCGGTCCTGATACGGGCTGAATTTTGAATATATTTGAATATATTTGAATATAATTGACCGGTCTGACCGATCGGCGCAAATTTAAACCTGGGAGGGTTACAACTATGAAGATACTGAACTACGGCTCGCTTAATATTGACCACGTTTACCAGATGCCTGCTTTTGTGAAGGCGGGAGAGACGCTTTCCGCAACTGATTGCCAGCTGCACACCGGCGGAAAAGGACTGAACCAGTCCGTTGCCCTCGCCAGGGCGGGTGCGTGCGTTTTTCACGGCGGAAAGATCGGTGCAGACGGAATCGAACTGAAAGAGTTTCTGGAGAAAGCAGGCGCTGATTGCAGCTTTTTGAGGATCGATCCGGACGTTCCCACAGGGCACGCTATCATTCAGGTCGTTCCTTCGGGCGAAAACTGCATACTTATCTACGGCGGAACGAATAAACAGATCACGGAGGACGAGATCGACGAGACGCTCGGGCACTTTGAAGCCGGCGATCTGCTCCTGCTTCAGAACGAAATATCCAATGTGAATTATCTGATACACCGCGCTCACGAGAAGGGTATGCTTACCGTGCTTAATCCGTCCCCTATTACTGCCGGACTGCTTGAATTTGACGGTCTTTCGCTGCTTGACTGGATGATCGTTAACCAGGGCGAGGCGGAAGCGCTGGCCGGAACAGACGGAGACCTCGAACCTCTCGACGTGATCGAGGCGCTTCAGGCGAGATATCCGAATGCTTCCATCGTTATGACGCTCGGAAAGCGAGGCGCGCTCTGCCTCTCCCGCGGTCAAAAGTATTATTCCCGCACGTACGATTACGGTAAACGCGTGGATACAACGGGCGCCGGAGATACCTTTACCGGTTATTTTCTGGCCGGTCTGGCAAAAGGCGCGCCCCTGGATAAGTGCATGGATATGGCAAGCCGGGCTTCAGGCCTGTCGATAACCATTGCCGGCGCGGCCAATTCGATCCCGGATCTTGAGACTGTGCTGACAGCCGAGCCCATTGAACTGCAATAATAAATCGATCTGCAGCAGCTGCAGTAATATCAAGGTCCCAAGCAATTATAACATGGTCATTTTTTCTTCTTTGCAAAAAGTATTGCGAAAACGGTTCCGGCTGCGATGGCAATTCCGAGCAGCACGGACACGATGATCAGCGCCGTTTTCAAGCCGCTGCTTGAGGATTTTGACGAACCCGGCAATTTCGTTGTAAGTTCGTCAGTTGCTGATGCTTCCGTTGCAGGTGCGCCGGTCGCAGGCACGGCTGTTGCAGCGTCGTCTGTTGCAGGAACCTCCGTCGGAGCATCCGTCCCGGGTGCAGCCGTCGTTTTATTTATTTTCTCCATGACCACGTAAAACACATAACTCGCATCTGTCCGATACTGAAGAATAGTGCCGTTTTCAAGTAAGCGAAAGCGAGGGTCGTTGCCGTCAATGATAAGTTCGCCGTCGGGAGAACCAATATACCAGCCTTCCCGCTCGTACCCGTCGTTAGGCTGAATGGAAATTGACGCAAACGATCTTGCTGATAAATCAGCGTCAACGCTGTTTATAAAATCTGCCGGTCCTGAACCCGGCGCCGAAGATTCAGTATATAGATAGCCTCCTTCGTCGGGGTAAACATGGACTTCGGCAACGCAGATATATTTGCCCGTAAGCGTAATATCTTCAGTCACGGCCGTATCAAAATCGTAGGATTCTCCACCCAGCAGCCAGCCGGAAAATGACAGATTATCTTTAACCGGATCCTCGGGTTTTACTGCTTTGCCGCCGCTTTTAACAGCCTGCTTCGCGAACAGCTCGCCGTCAGGCAATTCGAAAATCACAAGAAAATGTTTTTCGTAATTGAATATCCCATCATAATGAAGCGAAAGTTCGCCCCAGTTGTCGTTGCAGGCAACGAGGTCGATATCATATTCACCGCTGTCCCAGTCGCTGCCTGCGAACAATTCGTTAAGATCGACCTTCATCCCGTCCGGCTCGCAGGCGTTATCTGCGTACCTGAGCCAGTATCTGGTCGCGCCTTCGTACGGATCCCAGGTCAATATTCCGTCTTCGGAAATGGCAACGTTCGGGATCTCATGCTTCTCGAACCAGCCCTCGATCTCGTCGCTTTTATCCGATAATTCTCCGTTCGGAGCATTATCTTCCGCGATCGCCATAACTTTAAAGCAATACTTGCTATTAGCATACAATCTGATGCTCTCCGAAAAATCGAGCTGCGTATCATTCTCGACATAGTAGGTTTCTATGGTACTATCTCCGACCATCAGATAAACATTATACCCAACTGCTCCTTCCACCGGATCCCACCGGGCCACGCGGCCTTCCCAGCGAAGATTTTCCACTTTGGGCAGTCCCACGGGCGCGGTAAACTCGAAAGAACCATAATAGTGGTTGGATAATTCTTTCCAGTTATCGTCGCAGGCCACAAGCGAGATCGAGTACGTTCCGGAGACCAGGTTCGAATTAAAAGCATGCTGATAAAGGTCTGCGGAATTGCCCTCCGGTTCAAAGGAGACAGGGCCAAAAACGATCCAATACCGCGTCGCTCCTTCGTACGCGTCCCAGGTCAATAGTCCGTCTTCGGACAACTGCACATTCGCGATATCCTTTTTTTCTCCTGCCGCGAAAGCTACGATCGCAGACAAAACAATTGCGCAGATCAGCGCTAAAACTGTCGTAAATATTGCTGTCTTTTTCATATCGAACCTCCTGTTAGAGCTCCGGCTATGTCGCAGTAAAATCTATGATCTTTTGCGTTTTTTCTGGTTTTCCGCCGATGCCCTGACGTCAATATTTTAACACACCGGCGGCAGCAGTCACAACTGCAAATTGATAACGTATCACCTTTATGTTTAATACTCTGAGATTTTAAAAGATTTAAAAAAATCTTCAGCAACTAGAGAACTATCGCATTGAACAACAATCATAGCGCCATATAAATAAAACCTAACATACACAGTAGTATCGTCATTAAGCTCTCCGACTAAAGCAAGAACTGTTGTTCCGTCACAAAACGTATATTCTTTTTCATAAACACTCTTATACGACGGATATTTCGTATAATTATCTGGTTTAGGAGAATCCGGATATATAATCGAAACGACTTCAAGATATGATTTCGCATTTTTTAAATCGATATCAACTATTTCCGGATAGGTTACTTTTACTTGATAATTTTTATCATTAATCACGCAATGATACCATATCCACGGAAGGCCAAATAGTTCCTTTGTAAGCAGGCTTATCGAGGAGAGCCCTTCCTTCTTTCTCAGTTCTGATAATTTTCCGTTATACTCCGGAACCAGCAGCTTTATTTTACCGGATTCAAATTTAGAAAGCATTTCAGCATAATACTCACCATAATATATCTTTTCTCTCTTCATTTGCCGTCCAATATCAGATGATTTACTGTTCGTCAGAGCATCATTTATCATATTATAATCGTCAAAAGAGTACACTGCAGTTTCTTTGCTTGGAACATTCTGTAAACCCATTTGATTATTTTCATCAGTTTTATTACAAGATACGAATGATGTCAATAAAGAAAAAGAGACGACGGCAACAAATACACTTATTATTTTTTTCATAACGTCCTCCTAATTAATATTATGGTGGTTTTCAAGATGGTCGATTATACTTATTATTCTCCGCCTTTTGATTTTCACGGGCAAACCTCCTTGTTAAATAGACATATATATTTTAACAAGAGAGGCATGCCTGGTCAAGTCCATTTCAATCGTTTTTTGATTGCCCGCGGCACCACTGTGTGGTATAATAAAGCCACCAAAAACTGCGAGGTGGTTGCTACCATGAAACTCTACGACCTTACTGTAAACGGTGCCAAAAACACATTGACCGCGCCGCTTTCAAAACTGCGCTTCAGCTGGAAGATCGATTCGGACGTTGACAATACTTTTCAGACTTCATACCGGTATGTCGTTGCGAAAGCAGCCGGAAACACTTCGGAGATCGTGTTCGATTCCGGTGATACCGAAAGCTCCGATTCTGTCGGTTTAGAACCCGCCGGACTTTCGCTCGAGCCACTTTCCGACTATACCTTCACCGTGACAGCCGCGGATAATCACGGCGGTTCGGACACCGCTTCCGTCGCTTTTTGCACCGGTCCCGCACCCGACGGATGGAAGGGCGCAAAATGGATAAAACCATCGGAACATATTGTCGGCTGGGCGCCGTATCTGCGCACTAAATTCAACGTAAACGCAGACGGAGAGAAAAAGATCGTTCGCGCGCGCCTTTACGAATGCGGTCTGGGCTGCGGCGAATTTTATATAAACGGACAACGCACAGACGACTATTACGTTGACCCGCCCGCCACAAACTACGAAAAAACAGTGCTGTTCCGCGGCCTCGACGTCACGCCGCTCGTAAAAGCAGGCGGAAATGCATTGACCGTCCAGCTTGGCGAAGGTTTCTACTCGCAAAGCCGCGTATGGGGCTCGACCGGTTTCGTTTACGGTGACGTCTGCGCCATTGCTCTTCTGCGGATCGAATTCAGCGACGGTACCGAGCAGTTCGTGATCACCGATACCGACGGAAGCTGGAAATACAAGTACGGCCCGATCTCCACGAATAATATTTACGCCGGTGAAACGTACGACTGCCGCCTGGAAGTCGCGGGTTTTGCTGATTATGACGGCAGCGAGAGCGGCTGGGGCGACGTTGTAGAAGACACGACACCGAAAGGAACGCTCACCGGCTGCCTGATGCCGCCCGTGCGAATCAGAGAAGAGATCCCTGCAGTTTCCGTAAAATGCGCCAGCGGCGCTCAGGACGGTGCGTGGATATTTGACTTGGGTAAAAACTTCGCAGGCGTTTACGAGCTCAGGATCCCCGCAAACTCCCCGAGAGGAGCCGTTTACGTTATCCGCACGTCGGAAACGCTGAACAAAGGCGGCGCGCTTGACCACCGCTCGACCGGAGCATTCGCGACACAGTGCATACAGGAAGAAATATATATTGCCCGCGGCGGTCCGGAAGTCGAGATCTACAAGCCGCGCTTCACTTATCACGGATTCAGGTACGTCGAGATCACCGGCATCCACGATATTTCGAGGGGTTACGGGACAATGCCCCAAAAAGAGATGATCAAGGGCATCGCGCTGTCAACGGATCTCGCCAGGACCTCGTATTTCGATTCGGATAACGTTGACCTCGTAAACATTCACCGCCTGATGCAGAATACGTTCCTCTCCAACTACCACGGCTACCCCGAAGATTGTCCGGCACGCGAAAAATGCGGCTGGCTGGGAGACGCCGAAGTCGTGTGCAACTGGGGCATGCTCAACTACGATATGACCGCCTCGTACACTAAATATCTGAACGACATCCGCACTTCGACCGAAGTCTACGGCACGTGGCAGATGATCGCTCCCGGAAAGCGCGGCTGCGGCGAAGCTTCTCCCTTGTGGGGCTGCGCGCAGATCATCATTCCGTATTATATGTGGCAATATTTAGGCGACGAGTCGGTGATCCGGGACAACATCGATCTTATGCGCCGCTGGGTCGAGCACGAGACGGCCAGGGCCAACGACTGCATAATATCCGAAGGCCTCGGCGACTGGTGTCCTCCGGGCGGTCACGAAACGGCGCGCCGCATGCCCGTGGCTCATTCGTCGACAATGATGTATTACGAGATCTGCATCCGCATGGCTGAGATCTCAAAAGCGTTCGGCTACGGCGATGAGGACCACTATCTGGCGCTGGCGGAAAAGATAAAAGACGCGCTCATCCGTCACTTCTACGACGCCGAAAAGCACACGTACGGCTACTGGGGCACGAACGGCGCCGCGCTGATGCTCGGGGCATATCCTGACGGAGACAGAAAGGCGCTCCTGGACGAAACCGTTCGCCTCATCCGCGACGAAGATCACGCGATGTCAACAGGCATCTACGCCAACAAATACCTTGCCCCCGCGCTGATGAAGGCCGGCTACACAGAAGACGCGCTGAAATACCTGTTCAACCGCAGGCACACGAGTTTCGGGACAATGATGGATGATAATGCCACTACGATCTGGGAGTCTCCCGACATGCACCACATCGAACTTAACGTAACGAACGGTGTTTCGTCGTACGACCATCCCATGCACGGAGGCTTCCTCTACTCCTGGTTCACCTGCCTCGCCGGTATCGAGCCGCTCAGCCCTGGCTTCCGCAGCTTCAAAATAAAACCGTGCCACGCCAAGAGCGTAACGCGCCTGGCGGTAAGCATCGAGTCTCCTTACGGTATGATCGAAGTGGTGTACAATAAACGCACCGACGGTCCCGGGTACCGCTACATTATCACAGTTCCGGCAAATACCCAGGCCGTTTTTGAAGCGCCCGGTCTTGAGTCCCCGATGCTGCTCGGCTCCGGAACGTGGATGATCTGAAGTCTTTTATAAGTATTATCATTAAAAAAGCGGCAGGTTCTTTTCGGGACCCGCCGTTTTTTTACTTATAATAACTATATTTCAAACTTATATTCCGCGTATTCGCGCGAAAGCAGGGCCTCCTCTTCAGGGGTAAAGCCTCTCCCGCCTCGGTGAGCGCACATTATATGCGCCACCGCGCCGATTATAGGCTGAAATTGAGGGAATACGAACTCGCGCTCCGGGTAAACCTGACGGATCCGGCCGGTAAATGCGTTGACAAACAGCGGATTCCGGCGCCAGACACTGCCTGAAACAGCGATCGGAATGTTGTCCGCGACCGAATTGCGGCGGATAAGGAAGAGCATCTGCTCGGCAATAAGTTTACCGGCGGCGGAAAGGATGTTGACCGAAATACCGTCCCCCGCCTCCGCCGCTTCGACGACCAGCGGTACGATCCCCGCCACCTGTGTTACGGGCGAACTGTCAATAGAATAGATGGAAAATATCGCTTCCCTCAGGCGCTCTGCCGGGAATCCGCCGAAATGATCCGCAATAAGCCCGGTCAGACTCGTTGAAGGACCGCGCTCTTCAAAATCGCGGATCGCGGCGATCATCGCCTCTCTCGAGATCCAGTAGCCGGAACCCTCATCCGCGACAGCCGAACCGTAGCCGCCCGCAGAAAAACCGTTGCCGCTGATCCTTCCGCACACCGTAGCGCCTGTGCCCGCGATCGCCAGAAGACCGTCCCCGAACAGTCCCGCGGCGCAGAGCCCCAGATCAAGTTCGCTTAAATGCTTCGTTTTTTCGACATTAAAACGCTCCGAGAGCAGTTTATCAATGGCTCTTTCGTACGTGCCGCTTACCGTTCCTATCCTGTCCCCCGGTTTCAGCCCGAGTTTCTCCGTCATATTGTTAAAATGCGCCTGAATGAGCGCCGCAGGCGTCGTATTTGCCCTAAAACTGCCGGTCCGCGCCTTCGCAATCAGATGATAATCATCGTCAAACAGGATCGCAGCCACTTTTGTCCCGCCGCTGTCGATCACCAAATGTGGGCCGCGCACAGCTTCTTCAAAATTTTTTTCGGACAACGCGCTGTCGCTGATATTAAGCGCCGCCATTGCCTCCGCAGCCTTTTTACTTTGCATCGTCTGGGTCTCCGTTTCGAATCTTAAGAATCACATATAAAAAATATTGTCCGCGTACTCCTCAAAGATCTTTGCGTTATGCGCGTCGCCGCCGTCAAGGTTTGCGCTCATGAGCACGGGTGGCACGGTGCCGTCGTCGATCATTTTATTGACCGCGTCGATCACAAGGGCGTTGATCAGGGCCGTACCGACAGCCGTTGACGTAGGTCCGATCTTTTCCGGAAGGCCTTCGATTTCCACCGCCGCATCACCGACCGTGCCTTTATTGTCAATAACGATATCGCACACCTCGAAGAGCCGCTTTCCCGAAGGATGTCTCGCCGTAACCGCACGCGAATATTCAAGATTCGTGATGCAGACGGTCCTTACTCCTTTTTCGCGCGCAAGCAGCGCCATATCTACCGGCACCGCGTTTCTTCCGGATACCGAATGCAGTATGAGCACGTCGCCTTCGCTTACGTGATTCTTTTCAAATATGATTTTTCCGAGCCCCGGGAGCCGCTCGAGCGAGCTGGTCATAGTGATCGGGCGTGTGTTCAGCATCATCGCAGGGAAAAAGATCGGATTTATCACCGCGAGCCCGCCTGTCCGGTAGAACACTTCCTCCGCCAGTATGCCCGCGTGAGAGCAGCCGAAAACAAAAACGTTGTGCCTCGTCTCTACCGCTTCCGCTATCAGCGCCGCGGCCTTTTCAAGCTCTTTTTTCTGTGTCCCGTACGCTTCGCCGATCGTCCGGGTGACAATATTTATATAATCTCCGCCGTTCATTTGCGTTCTTTGCTCCTCCGCGTAATTTGATACGTTTATTATACCCCATACAATCACGGCTTTGCAAACCGCCGCAGTTCTGCTA
>JAFWQX010000150.1 GCA_017508875.1 Clostridia bacterium
ATATTCAGAATTTGGTATGTCTTTTCGCGCGTAGTTCGCTCATTTTCAGGCCAGAGACAGAGCCTGAGACATACCAAAAGCTTGATATTCAGAATTTGGTATGTCTTTTCGGGCGGAACTCGCTCATTTTCAGGCCGGAAACGGAGCTTCAAACATAGCAAGACCAGTTTTGTACGATTTGCAAAATTTCGTACTTCCTGAATTTATATCGCAGCATTAAAAGTAAATAAAAGGGCAAAAAGGGATTACGATTTTGGGAGTAGAGCCTCCGGCTTTTTTTCGGTTGAAGATTTTCCTTCAAACAGTTATAATATTGACAGTTTGAGAGGCCGCGTTTTGACCGGCCCCAAAGAGAGGAGAGACAGGTATGGACAGCGAGATCGGCGCAAGAATAAAAGACCTCAGAGAAATTGCCGAAACCACCATTGAGGAAGCTGCAGCAGGTATAGGAATCAGCCCGGAACTGCTCAGGAAATACGAGAACAGCGAACTTGACGTACCGATGGGAGAACTTTCGGACATTGCTAAATATTATCACGTAGAGATGACGGATCTGCTCTCCGGCGGAGGCCCTATGCTGCATACTTTCAGCTTCGTAAAAAACGGGCGCGGCATAAATATCGAGCGCGGAAACAGATATAAATATCAGCATCTCGCATATAATTTTGCGGACAGGATCGCCGAACCGTTCCTCGTGACCGTTGACAGCGCACCTGACGAAGAGATCCATTTAAACCGGCATGAAGGGCAGGAGTTCAACTACTGCGTCGAAGGCAGGCTGATGATACTTATCGACGGGCAGGAGTGTATCATGGAGCCGGGAGATTCGCTTTATTTCGACTCTATGGCTCCGCACGGTATGAAATCGCTCGACGGAAAGCCTGCTAAATTCATTGCCATACTGCTGTAAAAACAGGAGAATATTGATGATAAGATTAAAAAAAAGAATTGCTGCGTTATTGACCGCGCTTTTAGCGCTCGCCATTTTTGCGTCCTGTGCCGGAAATAAACCCGGACCTGCCGCGACGGATAACGTTGACCCCGCACCAACCGAAAGGCCTACGGAGGTACCCATGAGAGATATTTCGAATGATACGCCACTCGCCGACACGCTCTTATACGCTAACCGTATAGCGAACGAAGTCCAGGCATATAATACGCTGCCTGACCGTACGAAATTCACCGTACAGAATTTGAACGCTAAATTCGAGTTTGAACTGGCAGAACCCGAAGCGAGGGGCATTTCATATTTCGGAGATTATTACGGAAAACCGTATTTCACTCAGTCGATGGATATGTACGTGATCGATTCGGAGGGCAACGAATGGTCCGACCGTTATTCCGGTTCGAGAGGCAGGCAGAATACGTACAGGCTCGGTTATTATTATACCGAAGTCCATCTGATGGATCTTGCGCTGGGGCTTGCAAATGCCGGAGAGATGACGTTCAGCCATACCGCCGACATATTTTCAAAAAACGGCTGGAACGCGAATATGGTCGAAATCGAAGCAGTAGATAACGGTATCAAGTATACAGTGACAAATCCCGCCGATCCGTACGCAGGCAGGAAACTCGACAGGACGGTTCCGGAGGAGGAAGTCGACGCGGTCCGCATACGGCTGATCTCGGATGTCGACTGCTCGGGCGAGATCTATTATTTTGACACTGAATCGGGCGGCTTTAACGGAAATCAGCATACGTCTTTCTCAATTGTAGGCGATGGAAAAGAACACTGGTATTATGTGTCGCTGCCGGCGCTCGAAGGTGATCTCGCAGGCGTGCGCCTGGACGCTAACGGCTCGGTGGGGGACGTTTTCTACATAACCGGTATAGAGGCTGTACGTAGCGATACGAGTATGGACGTGCGCACGGACCGCGTTTATCACGTGTATTCGGATAAGCTTCACCAGGCGCTCAGATTCGTTGCCGCAGCTCCGCTCGCAGGCGCAAAAGAGTACGGACTCGTCTGGAAAGTGAGTAAGGACAATATTGACGCTCTGCAGATCCGCGACGTAAACGGTACGCATAACGATCTTTCATTTGACAGTTCGAGCGTCGAATACGTGGCGTTTCACGTAAAGGACAACGGCGTCGTCGGTATCATTATTCCTTCTGAAGACAGCGGTACGAACAAAGTTACGGTCGTCGAAGAGAACGGATATTATGTGGTGCGCCAGTTCACCGATTCTCCCAAAGATCTTAAGAAGGGCAAAGATTATACCGTCGGGAACCGCATATATTGCGATAAAAACGGCACCTTCGACGCGATCGACGGTCAGGCGTACCTCGAGCGCCATCCGCTTACGGATATGGCCGTAGGCGAGACGAACGCTAAAACTAAATTCGCAGGATATAATTATCTGCGCGGCTGCTATATGTTTACTAAAAAAGGCAGCGATTTTAATACGGCTTATGCTAAAAAGAACGTAAACAAATATTTTACGACCGACGTTACGGTGAACGGCGACAGCAGCGACAGAAAAATATATATGTGCTTCCAGGGCGCTGACGGAAGTCTTGAATGCGCGGCACTGCTGGACGAAAACAAAGTGCTTGTCCCCGTTCCTATGGAAGTGTGCAAGAATTTTCACGGCGAGATAGAAGAGCCTTTCTATGAACCGGCCGATCCTATGTACGGCGACAGCATTTTCCCGCTCGTCGTAAAGAGCGGAAAAAGTGTTAAATTCACCGAGCTCCATCTATACCAGAACTGGGGCGTATTCCCGCTGAAACAGATCTCTTCGATCCAGTTCTTTATCGGCTATTATCATCTGTCCACCGGCGTGACGGAATCCAACTGTATCGCGCCTTACTACGTTTACGGTAAAGACGGCTGGACGCTTCCGGACTTCAGAGGCTGCAGCGGTGTGATGTGGAATTCGCAGCCTCAGTTCACTTCCGTAGGTATCCATAAGTGGCTTTCATATACTGACGCGGACGGTAAGAAGCAGCAGAGTGAATATACCGGGACGGAAATTCATTCCAGCGGTCCTACTTACGCCGATATCGACTACAGCTACGTTTCCGACTGCGGCTCGTATAAGTATACTCTGCGCCACGTAGAATTCCCGCAGAACGACGAAAACAGGACGTATTACACGATCTCGGTCGAGTTCCTGAAAGATCTTACGATCGACGACGCGAGGGAAAAATTCACGCTGCTTCATTTCAACAGCCGCGACAATAACTTCTCCGAATTCCTGTACCTCGGAGCCGACGGAAATCCTGTCACTGAATCGCTCCCGCTTACCGAGAAGACCTCGAAGACGTACAGCCTCAATAAAGACTCGTTCTACTATGCGATCTACGGACCTAAAGATTCGACCTTAAGGGAGAAGAAGGGTACGGATATCATGAACTACGCACTCATAATGCGCGGTTCGGACGTTACAGTCGGAGGTAAAAAGTGGGACGGCTCGTTCTGCGTGCGCTATTACTTCGACGGCGGTCTCGATAATCTTTATCTCACGTTCGACGAAGGTAAAATGGAATTCAAGAAGGGTGACACGATGGAATTCGACGTGATCCTGCTTCCTTACGGCGGCGAAGTAAAAGAAGCCATGGACCACGCACCTGTCGTTTACGAAGATTCTGTGCTCCATCCCGTTAAGATCACCGCCTCCAAAGGCACTGTCATAGAAGACACTTACGTTCCGAAAATTCTTGCCGAGGGTAATTCCGCTGAATTTACCGTTACCGGATCAAGGAACAGAAACACTGTGGCCGTGTACGGATTCGACGTGCTCTCGAAGCCGAAGATCGAGGTCAATGAGAACGGAGTATGGAAGGATTACGTTACCTCCGTCGCAGACTACGACGGGTATGCGGTGGCAATGTCCCCGGACGGCACCTACGTTTATTCTTTCGTTTACGAGATCGGTTCTCCTTCGGACGAGCTGACGTTCAGGATCAGCGCAGGAAAATAAAGGCACTGTTCAGCCCGGCACGTCCGGGCTGATTTTTTGAACGAAATATAGCAAACCATATATGAATTGAAAGGAAAAATCGGCAATATGTTAAAAATCGTATCGATTCTGTTAGACGGTGCGCCGCTTGAAAAAGAGGCGAGATACCGCGTCACTTCTAAACGTGCCCCCGTATTCGGCTGGCGCGTGCTGAGCGATAAAGGCGACGACCGCACCGCTTCGTACCGTGTGAGTGTATTGACGCTTAACGGCGAGGTCTGGGATTCCGGCGTTCGCGAAGGCTCGAAAAGCGGAGAAGAATGTAAATATAACGGCCCGCTGCTGCCTGAGTTTACTGAGCTTTACGTACACGTCGAAATAACTGACGTATACGGTGAGAAGGCGGAGCGCGAAGAATGGTTCTACAGCTTCACGTCCGAACCTGATTTCCCGTGGATCAAAGCGGAAAACAGCGCCAAAAGGCGTCCCGTCGTCTTTAGAAAAACGGTCAGATTAGAAGAAGTACCGTCTCACGCCATGGCGCTCTATTGCGGCATCGGTTATGCAGCGTTTTACGTGAACGGCGTCAGAGTCAGCGGCGCCCGCCTCGATCCGGCTTTCACCGATTATTCAAAGCGCTGCCAGTTCGTATTTGAGGAAGGCTTCGAGGCGCTATTAAGAGAAGGGGAAAACGAACTCGCTTTTAATGTTGCCGACGGATACCGCAACTTCGACAGTCCTTTCCTGATCGGCGACCTCGGCTTCCCTAGACCGCGCTTTGACGGCGACAACGCCCTAAGCGCAAAGATCGTCATTGACGGCGAGCAGGGCGGAGAATTGGCAGTTCAGACGGACGAGAAGTGGGAATGGTCGTACACCAATATATTGTCCTCGAGCGTGTATGACGGCGAGGTGTACGATGCGCGCGAAAGTTCGTTCGAGTCTCATCCCGCGGTCGTATGCCCCAGACCGTGCGAAAAAGCGGAGCTGATGACGATCCCGCCCGTAACGAGGCAGGAATTATACAAACCCGTTGACCTCTTTATGAACCGCGGCGAAGGCGGTAACGGTACGGAATACGTGGTGGATTTCGGGCAAAACATTGCCGGTGTCGTGCGCCTTAAACTGCCTGAAGCTCCCGAGCCCGGAAGAACGATCATTCTGCGCTTCTCTGAAGTCCTTGACGACGGATTCAGACTCTATACCGCGCCTCTTCGCAAAGCGCTTGCGACGGACGTGTACGTCTGTTCGGGCGACGGCAGCGACGGTGATTTCTGGCAGCCGGAGTTTACTTATCACGGATTTCGCTATTGCTCGGTCTCGGGTTACGGCGAAGTGTTTACAGAAGACTGTATAATGGCTGTTTCGCTATATACCGATCTTGATCAGACGGGTGATTTCAGGTGCGGAAGTCCCGCGCTTAACGCGATCCATAAGGCGTGCGTACAGACCGAAAAAGCGAATATACACTCGATATTGACCGACTGCCCCCAGCGCGACGAACGTATGGGCTGGATGAACGACGCCACGGTCAGGTTCGAAGAAACGCCTTATAATTTCGAGATAAACCGCATATTCCCGAAGGTCGTTGACGACATGTGCGACACACAGGACGAGGCGGGAAGGATTACTTGCACCGCGCCGTTCGTTATAGGCTCGAGACCGGCTGATCCGGTGTGCTCTTCGTTCCTTGTCGCCGGATACGAATATTACAAACGCACGGGCGACGTATCGTTCGTATCTGCGCATTACGATAACTGGCGCCGCTGGGAGGAATATCTGCTGTCGCGGTCAACAAATTATATTGTCGATTATACGTATTACGGCGATTGGGCAGGGCCGATGGAAAGCTGTATGTCGCAGGAGGACGCCCGTTCGTCTTCAACTCCCGGCGTATTGATGTCTACAGGTTATTCGTATTTCAACTGCCTGCGCCTCGCCGGTTTTGCGTCGCTTCTGGGCCTCACAGGTGACGTGGGCAAATGGCTGAATCTATCACGCTGCATACGCACCGCTTTCCTTGAAAAGTGGTACGATCCCGCGACGGGGAAGGTGGCAACGGGTTCGCAGGGCTGCCAGGCTTTTGCGCTGTGGCTGGGCATCTTGCCTGATGACGGCAGGGACAAAGCATTCGCGTTATTGCTAAGCGACATCAAGTCCCGCGGCTATAAATTCACGACCGGAAACCTCAATACGCGCTATCTTTTCGACGTCCTAACTGAATTCGGCGAAGCTGATACGGCAATGCGCATCCTGCTCGACGAGTCATATCCGGGCTACGGCTTTATGCTCGAGAACGGTGCGACAACGATCTGGGAGCGTTTTGAACTTAAAAAGGATCCTGGTATGAATTCACATAACCACCCGATGTACGCGAGCATTGACCGCTGGTTCTACAGATATATCCTGGGAATCAGCCGAACCGGTAAAAATGCCGGGGAGTTCTCGGTGCGTCCGTATTTTCCGGAAGGCCTGCTCAGCGCTCAGGGCTGGTTTATGACGCCCGGAGGAAAGCTCTGTGTCCGCTGGAAACGTACGTACGGAAAAACGCAGCTGTCAGTTTCCGTGCCTTTCGGCGTAACCTGCCTGATCGAAGCGGGAAATATAAAGGAACTTGCAGGCTCGGGCGAGCATACGTATGAGTTTTAGTTGATCATATACCGGTCACGGAACATAAAAAAATGATCAGGGGCAGCACGTTCTGGCATGCTGCCCCTGACCGTTTGAAGATGAGTTTATTATTTATACAGCTCGATCTCCCATATCGTCACAGTCTCCGAAAGCGTATCGCCGTCATTGAACAGAAGGCGGAACACCGTCGTTGTCACGGGCTCGCTTAATTCGACGTACACTG
>JAFWQX010000151.1 GCA_017508875.1 Clostridia bacterium
AAATCTCCATTGTCACAAAATCAGCTTCTGCCTAACGGCGGTTTGCACGGTTATTATACATAATTCGAGAGAAAACGACAAATAATTTTGGCGCGCCTTCTGAATTTGCCGCTCTTTTTATTTTTGAAGTCACTCAAATTTTGGTATTTAGATGTTTTTGAGTGACGCCTCCTCCCAATCCGCTTAATTATTCGCCCCTTCAGGCGCCGTATAATATTGGCCGCAATGCTCAGCAAAATGTTTTTAAGCAAAAGTGCTTTTCTGAACTTGTAAAAAAGCAAAGCACAACAATTCATGACGCGCGGGCTTTTCATATAATCAGAATGGTGGAATTGTATATGGCAATTGAAGCCGTGGCGTCACTCAAAAATATAAATTTTCCTTTGATTGAGTGACTTCACCGAAAATCCTCAGCGACAAATAGCAAAGGGCATGCAATGGCCGACATTTCATTTTTTCTATTTTGACGTATATTTACATGCATAAAACAATGATTTTATCCATAAATTCGCTATTTACCCTCCTTTAGTATAACTTTCCTGATTATAAGTTCAACATGGTCAGTATCCAGCGTATGAGTTGACGTCTCGAACGTAACAATTAAATTATCACCTTCAAAATATCCCGAATAGTTGTATGCTCTGTTTTTTTCTATCGCACGATTGCGATACTCCATATCATCCATAAGCCCCTCGTGCTCCCAGATCAGCTCTTTCCTTTCCGCGACATTCAAAATAGTAAAATCCGGACGGATCCATTTTCCTTGAATATATAAAGGCCGCTCATATTTATACGGAATACCGTATTTATACAGCATTTCCGCAATAATATACTCAGACTTCGATCGAACCATATCCCCTTTTGTTGTAGAATAAACAGGTCCGTTGTACCCTTCAAGTTTATCATATTTTTCTGACAGCCACCGCGCAGCAAATTCCGCGTCAGAAGGAAATAACGGGGCGGCAAATTTTTTAAGCTCGGGTCTCAATTCGTCATAGACGTTTTCAACCCGTCTTATTGACAGATGTGAGTCCAGCTTCGACAAGACACTGATTTCATTGTCGATCGCCGCCTGTGCCTCCTCCAGATATAATTTCTGCGCAAGTTGCTCAAGCAAAACTTTTTCTTCACTATTAATGTATCGCCTGACTTTTCCTTTTTGAAAATAATATCTTATCCTGCCTCTCATCATTCTTAATTGAAGCGTGCCTTTTGGCGCCGAGGCAAGATTAACGTTAATGGTTTCTTTGATCCTGATCAGATAATCTAACCTTTCCCGGACAATAATAATTAACTCTTTCATTTTGTTTTAAACTCCTTCGCGCTCCCTTAATTTCTGGATGTTAAGTCTAGCATCGAATTCGTTTTTCTACAAATAAATTTCGTTATTTTCAGGGAAATATTCAGGTAATAGCAGGTAATATTCGGGTGGAGTACGGTAATATCCGGTAAAAGCCGGCAATATCCGGTGATAATCGGTAATATTCGGTAATGTCCGGTGATAATCGGTAATATTGGGTAATATCCGGTAATGATCGGTGATACGGTCGATTTCTCAGCCGCGGAGCGAGAATTTCCGCTCCTGACCTTTGAAGAGGCGGGCAATATTCTCGTGATGCCTTATCCACACGAAAAGGACGCACGCGGTAAAAGCGATGCGCGCAGGGAGCGACGGGCAAATGAACCAGAGCAGGACCGCCGCCGCGGCAAGGCCTGAAAGCGTTGACACCGACATAATTTTAACGGTAAGCAGCAGCACGGCCATGACCGCGAACGCGAGCAGACCGCAGCGCCAGTCGAGAACGAAAGCGAGAGCAAGAACTGTCAGAAAGCCCTTGCCGCCGTGAAAACCGTACCAGACCGGCCAGGCGTGGCCAAGCAGGCAGAAGATGCCGGAAAACCACACGCCGTTGATCCACCCAAGTCCGGTGAACATGAAAGCGAGGCCCGAGAGCACGGGCAGGAGCGCACTTTTCGCAAGGTCAAGCGCGAACACCCACCAGGCATATTTCGAACCGTAAGTGCGTTTAAAGTTAGAAAAGCCGGCGTTTCCGCTGCCCTTTGTGCGAATATCTTCGCCGTAAATGCGCATGGACAATATTATGGCCGGATTCAGGCCGCATACCAGATACGACACAACTGCACAGCAGACGGCGACAACGATTTTTACAGCAAGCATTTCTCTCACTCCAGCACAATTATATACTCAAAAACGTCCTGCCCGCCGGGCACACTGAACACCTCGGCGAAAGGATGCGAAGACCGGATATGCTCTACAAGAGCGGAAACGTCGTTGTCCGCCGCATCTTTTCCGGAGAAAACGATGCACACCTCGCGCTCGCCGAAATCGAGAGCGTCGGAAAGCGCGACGGCAGCCGAAAAGCTGTTGTCAGCGACGCTCAGGACGTCCTTTCCGACGAACCCTATGTATTGACCGCTGCAAAGCTCGAACTCGCCGATACGCGTATCACGCACACATTTCGAAACAGAAGCGGTAACGGTATCAGCCATTGCCATACGCATATTTTCGACCATCTCATCAAAGCTCAGAAGCGGATTCATCATTGACAGCGCGGCGTGGCACTCGCCTACGGTCGTGGATTCGATCACGGTCACAGGGACTTCGGAATACAGCCCGGCCGCCTGCTTCGCCGCAAGCAGAATATTTGAATTGTTCGGGAAAACTATAATACGCCCGGCGTTTATCGCGCTGAATGCGTCAATAAAATCTCGCGTCGACGGGTTCATCGTCTGGCCGCCGGCAATCACCTGATCTGCTCCGAGCTCGCGGAAACTGCGCGCCAGGCCTTCGCCGGGGGCAACGCACACGATACCGAACGGTTTGGCCTTCGTTACGATCTTCTTCGGCGATTCATCGCTGCCCGCTGCGGTCCCGGGGTCAAGATTGCTGTGCTGCAGCGACATGTTTTCAATTTTAACAGTCAGAAACTCGCCGTAATTGCGGCAAAACGCAAGCACGCGGTCCGGTGTCATCGTATGCACGTGGATTTTAAGCGCGCTGCCGTTACGGAACGCGACGATCGAATCGCCTATAGTCTGAAGGTAATTCCGCACGACGTCAACATCGAAATTGTCCACGCTGCATTTTGAATTCTGAAGCCTCACGAGAACCTCGGTGCAATAGCCGTACTCGAGTTCGCTGTCGGAAGTGAAACGATCATAATCCACTTCTTTTGCCGCCGGAGCAGAAGCGAACAGCCCTTCGTCCGCGCCGGTGTCTTCGACGTTTACGCCTGAAAGCGCGTTCTTCATTCCTTCGATGATATAGATGAACCCTGCCCCGCCGGAGTCAACGACGCCCGCGTCTCTCAGGACAGTCAGCAGGTCGGGAGTGCGTGCGAGCGATTTCCGGGCGGCGGAGGCAACGTCCGAGAGGTAGCTCTCAGGGCTGTCGTTCGTATTGTCACCGGCGAACTCCGCGCTTTCGCGGGCAACGGTGAGCACGGTCCCTTCGACCGGGTTCATTACCGCGCTGTACGCTTTGCGCACGCCGGCGTGAAAAGCGCGGGCAAGATTGTCCCTGTCCGCCTGTTCAAGGTCCGCGAGCCCTTCGGCCAGTCCGCTGAAAAACTGGGACAATATAACTCCCGAGTTTCCTCTCGCGCACATGACCATCCCGTCCGCAGCCGTTTTCGCCTCGGCGCCGACTTCCTGCTTCGCCTTATCCGGGTCGTCAACGCCCCCAAGCAGCGTCAGCAGCATATTGCTGCCCGTATCGCCGTCCGGAATAGGGAAAACGTTAAGGTCGTTGACCTCGTCCTCGTGCTTTTTCAGGTTTGCGGCTCCCGCGCGGAGCATCACGGCAAAATCCGTGCCGTTGATCGTAGATAATGACATAGTGGAGTTCCTTTTTGAGTTCAGAGTTCAGAGTTCAGAGTTATGAGTTCAGAGGCGAACCGGATAGTGAATTTTTTACCGGAGTTCCGACGCCGAATACGGATACCGCGTCCGGCCCGACTGAAGCGCCGATGATCGGTCCCATCATAAGAGCGATGATCTCCGAACCGGGGAATTCGGCGCGGATCAGGTCTTTTAGCGCGTCAAGCTCCGCCTGCGCACAATCGGCGTGGGCAATATAGATCGTCTTCGCCGCGTTGCCGTCCGCACCCGTATCCATTGCCGCCTTCAGCAGCGAAACGATCGTTTTAAACGACGTCAATCTGCCCTTGACCTTCATCACCGGAGCCTGCTCGCCCTCGGTGTTGGCAATGATTATCGGCTTCACGCCCATCAGATTTCCGAAGAACGCCGCGGTCGCCTTTACCCTGCCTGCGCGTTTTAGGTATTCGAGCGAATGTACGGTGAGGAATTCGTGCGTCGTGCGGATAAGTTCACGTACACCTTCCTCCACTTCGTCGATCGCTTTGCCTTCGGCTGCAAGCTTTGCCGCGCCGATCGCGATCATTCCCTCTCCGACGCTCGCGTGCAGGCTGTCAATGCATCTGATCTGTGCGTCAGGATATTCTTTTTTCAATTCTTCGGCGTGCTTCTGCGCCGTAAAAATGGAGCTCGTCTGCTTGTTTGAGCAGGAGATGTACATCACGTCTTCGCCCTTGTCCAGGTATTTGCGGAAAACGCGGTCAAACTCCTCTACCGGCACCTGGGTCGTTGTGATCCTGTCGCCGCCGCGTATTATATCGTAAAATTTATGCGCTTCTTCCGCGCTCCAGGAGAGGTCCGCGACCTTAACGTCGCCGTTATAGACCGTATTCATCCTTCCGTAGTCAATTCCGTATTTTTCCATCAGTTCCGGCGTCAGGTCGGAGCATGAATCTGTGATTATTCTAACTGGTCTCATATTGCTTGATCCTCCTTAGTGCGACAGCTTATGCGCGTCTTACGGGCTTCGCTGCTAATCGCACATTCTGCATTATAGATCAGTTTTCTAAACTGAATCTAAACAGCGGAAAACCCGGCGGAAAAATCAGCCGGAAACGTTAAAAATCTGTTGCGCAAAACGGCGCCCCGGTGGTATAATCAAAGCGAAAAAACATCCGGAGGTTTTTGTCATATGAGTCCAGACAGAGCACCGTTCTCAGATCTCATCCACCAGGTCGGCCCCATAGGCCTTATTGCAATGGAAAGCTGCCGCGACCTCGGCGCCAGGGTCGATAAGCATTTAATGGCCTTCCACGAAGAACAGACCGGCGTAAACCCAGGTTCATTCCTCATTAAAAGCCGCTGCCCCCGATTCAGCAACGGAGAGGCGAAAGGCATTCTCGACGAGTCCGTCCGCGGAAAAGACATTTACATCCTTGTCGACGTCGGAAATTACAGTCTTACGTATAACATTATGGGCATCCAGAACCATATGTCGCCCGACGATCACTACGCGGACCTTAAGCGCGTTATATCGGCTATCGGCGGTAAGGCTAAGCGTATTAATGTCATAATGCCGTTCCTGTACGGCGGCCGTCAGCATAAGCGCGCAGCGCGCGAGTCGCTCGACTGTGCAAGTGCTATGATCGAGCTTCAGAATCTCGGCGTTACGAACATCATTACATTCGACGCTCACGATTCGAGAGTTTCGAACGCCATCCCGCTGACCGGATTCGAGGACGTACACCCCTACTACCAGCTCATGAAATCGATCCTTCGCGAAGTGCCTGACATCCAGGTGGATAAAGAGCACCTGATGATGATCAGCCCCGACGAAGGCGGAATACACAGAAACCTCTACTATTCGACGCTCTTCGGACTCGACCTCGGAATTTTTGTAAAGCGCCGCGACTACAGCCGCATCGTAAACGGCAGAAACCCGATCGTTGCCCACGAATTCATAGGTTCGTCCGTAAAAGGTAAAGACGTTCTGATCATGGACGATATGCTGTCATCAGGCGATTCGATCCTTGACATAGCGCGCGAACTTAAGCGCCGCAAGGCCGGCCGCGTTTTCGCCGCCGTAACGTTCGCTCTGTTCACCGACGGTATTAAAGAATTTGATAAATATCATAAAAAGGGGCTCATAGATAAAATATTTGCCACAAACCTCACCTACCGCCGCCCTGAACTCTCCGAAATGCCCTGGTTCGTCGAAGTCAGCATGTCGAAATACATCGCGAAACTCGTTGACGCGCTTAATTACGACGAATCGATCAGCGTACTGCTTGACCCGCAGCAGCGCATAATGAATCTGCTCGAGCGCCATAACCGCGGCGAGAAGATCTGATGCCTCGTCCTGACGCGAAATCAAGTCAGCAAAGCAGGTAAACAGCAAGACAAAAAAGGAGGCGCCGGTAAAGGGGTCCCCTCATAAGACAGTTTTATAGTTTTCTGGAAGCAGTCCATCCGGGCTGCTTTTTTTTCGCACTGAACAGTCCATGATCCGCTACCTGGCAAGCAGGGTCCGTATGGACTGTTCCAGAACTTGGCGAGCAGTGTTCCGATCCGGATCGGAACCACTTTCGCCAAATCTGGCTTGTTGAAATAATCCCAAACCCTTATGATCGCAAAGTGCGAGCTGCGCGTTTTTGCAAAAACGCTTAAATCAGGAGAATACAGTTTTCAAATTATTTATCCCGCCACATATTCCGCCAACGCGGTTGATTTATCCCGCCATACATGGTAAAATATGAAAACATCAGAAGGGAGGCCTGTCATATAATGCGTGAAGACGAGCACAGAGAATTCAAGAAAACGACCGGTGAGCTGAATGAGGCCATGGTGTCTGTCTCTGCCATGTTGAACAAGCATAAGCAGGGAAAAGTGTATTTCGGTCTTAGGAATGACGGCACTCCGAATCCGTTTACCATTACCGACTCCACCCTTCGTGATGTTTCCCGGAAAGTATATGAATCTATAAAACCGCAGCTGATACCCGTTGTGGATATTGAAGAAATAGAGGGTGTCGAGGTCATCACGCTTACGTTTTCCGGAGAAGATGTTCCCTATTCTGCTTTCGGGAAATACTACATCCGGATTGCGGATGAAGACAGAGAACTGTCACCTTCTGAACTTCGCAAGATCATGATCCGTCGGGAATACGAAGAAAACTGGGAGAATAAAACCACCGATCAGACCGTAGACGATGCGGATGAAAAGACCGTCAGGGCTTTTTATGACTCTGCTGTTTCCTGCGGCAGGCTTCCGGAGATCGAATACGACAAACGAAAGATCCTGGATCAGCTCGGTGTACTGAATGGAGATCATCTGACAAACGCCGGTGTATGTTTGTTTTCTTCCAGAACACCCATAGCACTTAAAATGGCGGTTTTCGCTACCGACCACAAAGAGACCTTCCTGGATATGGACAGGACGGAAGGAAATATATTTGAGCTGATTGACGAAGCGGTGACCTACATTGTAAAGAACATGCGCTGGCGGGTCGAAATGAGCGGAGACGGTATCCATCGGAAAGAGATCCCAGAGATCCCAATTGACGCTATAAGAGAAGCTGTGATCAACAGCTTTGCACACGCACGATACGATCTTTCCGTTCAGCATGAGATCGATATATTCTCAAATCGCATTTCCATCTGCAACCCGGGTTCCTTTGCCAATGAGTTTGAACCGATAGACTTTTATACCAGGGATATTCGCTCATACCTGAGGAATGAAGTGATAGCAAAGACACTGTATCTCTGCAAAGACGTTGAGACCTTTGGATCTGGGATTAGAAAGATCTATACTCTCTGCAATGAAGCAGGTGTTGTGGTCTCGTACACAAATGAAGAAACAGCTTTTACGCTGGAGTTCTCAAGAGACGACAGAAATATCTCGCCAAAGAATGGCGGAATAAATGGCGGGATATCGGAAGCAGAATTGTCGCTGCTGTCTTTGTTGAAAGAATCACCGTCACTAACAAATATCGAGCTTGCAGAATCAACGGGGAAATCAGAAAGAACGATTTCCCGGCTGCTCGCAACGCTGAAGAATAAGAAACTAATACAGCGGATCGGTTCAAACAAAACCGGATACTGGAAAGTGCTATAAAATGCATATGGATATTGTAAAAGGAAGGAATGAACGTGGCTGCTGTAGAACTTCCGGAAAACAATCTTATCGTCCTAAAGGAAAACACAGAGGTATAAGCAACCTTCATTCATACCAGGGTGATGCCACAGATCTTAAGCGCTTTGTCGATGATACCTTTGATTTGACACTTTCTCTGGGATCCATGTATCATCTTTACGAGTCAGATGAGGTGAACAGCGCTATAGACGAAGCGATCCGGGTCACAAAACCGGGCGGGGTAATCATCATGTTTGCCTTTCTCTCTGTGTTCGGCATTATGTATGCAAACTATTTCAACGGGAACTGGGCGGCCGGCCAGGAAGCATCTCTTGTATATTTGCGGCAAGAGATAAAGGATACCGTACTTGCTATGAGCATTTTATAACACATGAAAGATCGTTTTCAAGAACTGGGAAGGAGAGACACACGTGATAACTGATTCCTTTGACAACAAGTCACCTGCCAAAATAAATGTAAAGAAGAATGAGCATGCTGTTAGGGTAGATGCGGTGATCTTTACCTTTTCCTGCGAGATAGAGAAATATGTTATCGCTCATTATGACTGTGAAAAAGTAGGAGAGTATCTGATGGGTTGTGGTTCGACTGATGTATATCTGTTGAAGTACAATGGAAAGAGATTCGGTTTTTACAGGACTTGGGTGGGAGCCCCGGCCTGCGTGGCACCGATCGAGGAATTGTCAACAGTACTTGATACGGACAAGATCATTCATTTTGGCGGAGCCGGATGTCTGAATAAGGACATTGCCAGAGGAAAGGTCATGATCCCTACAGAAGCCTACAGAGATGAAGGAACATCCTATCACTATATGCCGGCATCAGATTACATCAGAATAAAGAATTATGAAACAGTAAAAGCTTTCATGGAAGAAAACAGGATACCGTATGTGCTGGGTAAGACCTGGACAACTGATGCCTTCTATAGAGAGACAGTAAACAACTTTGAGAAGCATAAGGCTGATGGCTGTATTTCCGTTGAAATGGAAGGTTCAGCAGTACAAGCCGTCTGTGATTTCAGAGGAATTGAAGTATACATGTTTTTCACCGGCGGCGATCTTTTGGATGCACCGGAATGGACCAATAGAAAGGAAGAAGGACAGATCAAGCATACTCAACATGATCCGGGCCATTTCAGCATAGCGCTTGGGCTTGCTGAATATATAGCGAACCTATAAAGATTTGTTTGTCAGTTGGTCTATGATAATTGTGCTTGAATTATAATACCGGACTGCCACAAAAACAGCCCGGTATTATTTCTGGCCAACCCAGTCAGACAGATGCCCACATCGTTTTTGTTCAAAACTTTCTTATGAGCATCCGCCGAAAGTGCCTCCTCTTTTTTTGTGATCTAAAAGCATCTGCCTTCAGCGGTCTATGCCCAGCGCCTTCCCCTCGTACATCCAGTCGTTCCACTTAAAATTCTTCCAGATGTTGTAATGGAGGCGGTGCATCTCCTCCGTGATCAGCAGCAGCTTCCCCACCGACGGTCTTTCGGGGAAAAATTCATAAAACTCGCCCCCGACGTAGAGCGCGAACTGGCTGGTGCTCGTCATGATCACGAGCGAATAGATGAGTTCGTAGCTGAGGTCAAACGAAAACGGTTCGCATCCGTCGGGGACAACGACCGGGGCGCCGCTTTTAATTTTCGCGCCAAGCTCGTTCAAAATACGTTCGCCCGCCTTTTTGTTCCTGCCGCCAGCCGTAGCGCCGCCGGCCAGCTTATACCCTCTGAAATGTATGCCGCTGTGGTCGAAAGTAATGTCGCCCTCGCCGCACGGCTCGCTCGTGCCCTGTTTGCGTATATAATGATCATCCGGCAGGCAGCCCAGTTTAACGTGCTCGGTAAACGAATAGTCATTGTCACTGTGGATCTCGTCGATTACTTTCACGCGCTCCTCCTCCACCCATTTGGACGGCGAGACCGGAAGCACGCAATCCGCGTCGAACGGTTCAAATTCGTAATAATCGTTAAGCACGGCGCCGTTCCCGCATGACGGGCAGCGGATCGAATCGCCCTTCGCTATGAGCTCCAGCTCTTTTCCGCAGCGCGGGCAACGGTAGCATATTTCATTGAGGTGTTCGCAGCTCCGGCCGTGCATGTTCCAGCGGATATGATTCGCTCTTGTCCACTCGAACTCGTCGTGGCGGAAAACCTCGTTCAGGCGGTCGTCAATTTCCTCCGGAGCCATTGCCTCCAGCTCTTCAGGGGTGAAAAGCAGCCTGAGCCTCGCTTCCGTGCGGCCTTTGCGCTCCTCTAAAAAATGCTTCGTGCTCGTGAGGTATTGACCGCGCATCTCCAGAAAATATATCGGCACGCGGAAGAACTGAATGAACCGCCCCGATCCTGCGACAACAGGCTGATTCACCCCGTAGATCGAACTCATTCCTTCCGGCGAGAACGCCACGATGCCGCCTTTGCGTATGATCGAACTCATCGCTTTTATCCCCGGAATATCCTGCTCGAAAACCTTTTTCGGCAATATCTGGTTAAGGCGGAACACCATCTTCAGGTGGCTCCGGAAAAACTCACTGTACCCGGCAACCATATTGTACGGAAGAGGGTACGCGGCCTTCATCGTGTACAGATGGTCAACGCGCGACAGGTGGTTCCATACGATGATGCACGGGCCCTTGCAGTCCCTGATGTCAACTTCTTTTTCGATGTGTGGCGCGTATCTCGGCAGCAGCACGGTGCTTCCGATCACATTGTAAAGCCAGGTCACGAGCCTGCTCGGCGTCTTATATTTCCTCGCGGCAAGCTGCTTCCGCAACCCGCATTTCTTTTTACTTTCTTCTGACATTTCCTTCGCTCCGCATCAAATTTGTAATAAAACTGATGCTATAATTTACCATAAAACGCTCGCCAGTGCAATCCAAACCCAACTAATAGCAACCGGTAACCAGCAGTTAGCAACTCTGAACTCTTAACTCTTCAGCATTATATCCGCAAAAAACCTTCCGTTTATTTCCCGCACGCAAAGCAGCGAGCCGCCGGAAACAGAGATATTGTCCGACGCAAACGGCCCGATGCGCAGACTCTTTACTTCAAAATCGCTGCTCCAGCTCGCTCTGTAGCCGCACCCTGTACCTTCGCAAACTGCGGAGACAGAACGACGGAATTGCCCCTCACAGCCGGCATCATCGCCCGCTATCCGCTCGTATCTGAAATCGATCTTTCCGTGCTTCCTCCCCGGCAGCGCTGCAGTAAAACCTTTAACGTTGACCGCCTTCCAGCCGTCGGGCAGCCTGGGGACAAGCTTCACCCCGCCCTCTGGCGAGATGTCGTCAATGCCTGCGATCAGCCTCGCACACTTCACCGTCTCCGCCTGCTGCACTGCGTTGCCCAGATCCGAATTGCGGAACCAGAACCGCCCGGAGCCGTGAACGATAACGCCTTCCGGCACGATATACTGCTGGTCCGTGTGGTGGTAGCACATATGCGCCGCGGCCGAAACGCACGCCGTGAGTTCTTCGAAGCGGTCAAGCATGAATGCCGCCTGCGTTATGTAACCCTGCCCGTAGCCCATCTGTCTCGCGGAACACGGGTCGAAATACACTTCCTTCTCCGCCTCGAAAGTGCGGGACATCAGGTCAAACAGCGCCGGATCGCCTTTCGCGAGGTCGTAGCCAAACAGGTCGCTGTATATAAGCAGATCGACCATGCGCTTATATTCGTACGTCCAGCAGTCGTCGGTCGTGTCGGTGTACACGCGGCCGAAGCGAGGGTGATCCATCATAAAATGGCGCTCTGCCCCTTCTCTCAGTTCGCGGGACAATCCACGGCATTTCGCTGCATACTCCCCGTCACCGATCGCATCGAACAGCCGCGAATAGCCCAGCAGGGCCAATGACGAAATGATATTCGAAAACAGGTCGTAACCGCCCGGGATCTGTGTACTCGCTTCGGAGTGAGAGTAGAGGATGTCCGAGAAATTGGATTCGGCCGGATGCTCCTTCTGCCAGAAATAGTATTCAGCCGCGGCCGTAAGATGCTTTTTATGCGCAAAAAGCCAGTCGTTGTCAACGGCTCCCTTGCGCCAGAGCGTGTACATAAACAGCATGACCGAAGCGTGGCCGTCATTTTCGTTGCCCTCGTTAAAAAGATCGTTCTCGTCGCGGGCGGTCAGGTTCGCGACACGTTTCCAGTGCGGGATCTTGAACCGTACGGACGGGTAGTACAGCAGTTCTTCGAGGTATTCCGCGCCTTTCTTAGCGCGTTCGAAATAGCCCGCGTTCACCACTTCCATAAGCGTGCGCCCCACGTCCCTGGTCCAGACGTGGCCGCCGTAGCTGTCGCGCCCGGTGCAGAACGTGCCGAAGCCCAGATAGCAGCCGAAATTCGCCGCGCCGGGTGTAGACGTGTGCGAACGTCCGTCGTCGTCAAGCTTTTTATACGCCATATCCATTATGTTATACCGGTAAACGTTGGTGAAGATCTCCGCTTCCGGCGTGCCTTCGAACGTGATATCAGGGGCGTCGAATCCGTCGATCTCGCGCACGGGATCGGTCAAAGGCAGTTCGTCTTTGAACTGGTAGAGTCTTCGCATCAACCGGTCGAGGTCGGCGTAATATCTGCGGCCAAGGAAGAAGTCTCTGTCCGTAATATTTGCCGGGTCAATTTGCTCCGGCACCG
>JAFWQX010000152.1 GCA_017508875.1 Clostridia bacterium
AAGCTGCGGCCGTGTGAATTTCTCATTTAGACGGCCGCAAAAGAGGAAAAGGAGGAATGCGGCCGTACCACCCATCGCACCGATACGGCCGCAAATGAAAAAAGGCAGAGCTGCGGCCGTGCGCCGCGCCTCGCTCCTCGCTGCTAGTTCCTAACTACTCTGAACTCTCAACTCTGAACTCTGAACTCTGAACTCTGAACTCTTAACTCTTAACTCCTGCTTCGCTTTTCTTGACAATTACCGCCTCAGGATGGTAAACTTGACCTCGTGAAAATGACTTCCCGGGGTGATTTTTTATGTTCATAAAACGGCTGAAACAAGTGCTTACGATGCTGCTCGCGGCATCGGTTTTGTGCGCCTGCGCGTGCAATAAAAACAACGATCAAACACCTGCAGTTACTGATATTATTGACGATGAAGAACCGACCGCCGAACCGACGGCGACACCGGTGCCCAGAAACGTTATTGACGACACGCCCATAGCGCGCTCGATGGTTTATGCGAACGAACTTGCAAACAAGGTCCAGGGGTATTATCCAACCAGTGTCCGCGACGTATACGTGCTCGAAAATACGACGATGAGGCTTCGTCATAAACTTGCCGGCGACGACCAGACGAGAGGCCTTGAGACTTTTTCGGACCTTAAAGGGAACGTTTATTTTACCGATTCGATGGACATGTACGTGATCGATACAAGCGGCAGAGAATGGACCGACAGGTACGCGCTGGGCAGCGGCAGGGTGAACACGACGCGCCTCGGCTTTTATTATTACGAAACTCACGTAAGAGATCTTGGAGTAGGTTTGCCCGGAACTGACGGGAATTATGATCAGGTAACAGAAATTTCCGATTTCAGCCAAAAATGGGAAGCACATGACGGAAAAGTCAGTGTAGATGCTAAAAATAATAAGGCAGTGTTTACGGTAGATTCGACATACGATCCATACGTCGTACACCGCGGATTTTCTGTACCTACCGTGAACGTCAATGCGCTCGAGATCACGATGGCTGTAAAGGGTGTTTCGTCGAGCGTTGAGATGTTTATAAATGACGGCCCGGGCTACAGGCAGCAGCAGGCGCTTAAGTTCAGCGTGAATCCGGACGGATTATTACACACTTATATCATAGACATATCGGCGATACAGTCCGGAAGTGCGCTGCAGGGCGTGCGCCTCGATATAGGCGACGCAGTTGGCGACGAGGTGACGATCACTTCGATGAGAGCCCTTAAGGTAAGTTCGAATGCGCCTAAGATCAAAGTTGAAAAAACGTACCATACTTTTTCGGATAAGCTCCATCAGCAGTTCAGGATCATTGCACTCGATAAGGTCGAAAATATCGGCGAATACGGAATGGTATGGAAAATTGACAAGAGTACCGTCGCCGCGCTTCAGATAAAGGACGGAAACGGAACGCACAACGATCTTAATATTGACAGCGAAAGCGTTGAGTTCGTGGCGTTCGATGTAAACGGCGCCGGAGTGTGCGGCTTGATCATACCGAACGATGATACGGTTTCCGGAAGCGTAACGGTAGCGGAAGAGAACGGAAAATATATTGTCCGCCAGAAATATCCCGGAAAGCTCGACCTGAAGAAAGGCGGGGAGGCGACGGTCGCGAACAGACTTTACAACGACTCTACGCACAGCTTCGAAGGAATCGACCGCGAGGCACTTCTGGAGCGCGATCCGCTTCCTGAAGACCGTATCACAGTCACGGAGACAAATTCGAGAACAAAATATACTAAATACGACGCCGTCAGGGGTCTTTACGTGTTTACGCTCAATGGTTCCACGTTTAACGAAGCGTATAAGAAGGCGAACAGAAATAAATATTTCAGCGCGAACGTAAATATTAAAAACGATTCCGAGGCGCGCAAAATATATCTCGATTTTACGACGAGCGGCGAATGTCTGGAGTGCGGAGCGATGCTTGATGCGAACGGGACGCTCGTGCCACTGCCGATGGAAGTTTGCAAGAATTTCACTTACGAAAAAGAGGAAAAGGTGTACGATCCCACGGACGTGCCTTATTCCGACACGTTTTTCCCGCTGTCTTTAGCGCCGGACGAAGATCTGAGCTTTACGCAGATGCACCTGTACCAGAACTGGGGCATCTATCCGCTTAAGCAGATCGGTTCGATACAGTTCCACGTTTCGTATTACCACCTGTCAACGGGTGTAACGGAATCGAACTGCATTGCCCCGTACTACGTGTACGGACGCGACGGCTGGACGCTTCCGGACTTCCGCGGCCCGAGCGGTATAATGTGGTCGGATCAGCCGCAGTTCACGGCAGGGGGACATAATAAGTTCGTGTCGTATATTGACGGCGACGGATCGCTTGTAAGGGCGGAATATACGCGCAGCAATATATTGTCCTACGGCCCGGTTTACGCGGATCTCGAATACAGTTATAAGGCGGATTCCGGCGCATACGAGTATACTCTCAGGCATATGGAGTTTCCGCAAACGGACGAGAACAGGACGTATTACACTCTTAATTTGAAGTTCCTGAAGGATCTGACTATAGATGACGTGCGTAATAAATTTACGCTCCATTATTTCGACAGCCGCGACCAGAAATTCGATAAGCTCAGCTATACGGCTGATGACGGCACGGTAAAAACGGTAGTCACAGATTTCTCGAAGGCGAATACGAATACGGTCAAACTGTCTAAAGACAGCTTCTGGTTCGCGCTTTACGGCTCAAACAGCAAAGACCCCATGAACGAGGCGTTCGTACTTAAAAAGTACGACGTTAAGCTGGGCGGGAAAGCGTATGAGGGCAATTTCGTGCTGAGAAACGGGTACGACGGCGTGATGTACAACGTCACGGAGCTGTCGCTCGATCTGGGCAAGTACACGTTTAAGAAGGGCGATACGATCGAACTGCAGTTTATGCTCGTGCCGTGGGGCAACAGAAATCACGATACGTATGAGAATATTGAACGCATCTACGAAGATTCGGTCAAGAAACCGCTGAAACTTGACGTTAAGACAGGCGCTGCCGTTGAAGAACCGTTCCTGCCCAGGCTCACGTGCGTTGATAACTACGCCGAATTCTCCGTCACGGGCGGCCGCAATAACAACGTTATCCGGGTAGAAGGCTTCACGTCATTGTCCAGACCCGTGATAGAAAAGCTAAACGCGGCAGGAGAGTGGGAGGTCTACAACACGAGCGTTAAGGAGTTTGACGGCTACTCCGCCCATTATATTTTGAACGGCACCTACGGCTATTCGTTCGTGTTTACGCAGGAAAGCCCGGATGACGTTCAGACGTTCAGGATAAAGGCCTGACGGGGGCGTATGAGGATCCGGATACGGCCGGAAATCGACAACAAGAAGGATTGCTAAATGAGTGAATTATATTTACCGGACAGTATGCTGCTGTCGGTGGAAAAACCAGGCAGATACATCGGCGGGGAACTTAACAGCGTTATAAAAGCGGGCGGAGAATACGACGTGCATATGGCGATGTGCTTCGCTGACGTGTACGATATAGGTATGTCTCACCTGGGATTTAAACTGCTTTATCATCTGCTCAACGATCAGGAAAGGGTATGGTGCGAACGCGCTTTCGCTCCCTGGCCGGATCTCGAGGATAAGATGCGCGCGGGAGGCTACAGGCTCTTTACGTTAGAATCGCAGTGTGAGGCACGCACGCTCGACATGCTTTCATTCTCGCTCCAGTACGAAATGAGCTACACGAACGTGATCAATATGCTCGATCTCGCCGGTATTCCGGTGAAGTCAAAAGACAGGGGTGAAAACGATCCTATAGTTTTCTGCGGCGGTCCGAGCGCGAACAATACAGAGCCGATGGCCGAGTTTTTCGATTTCTATAATCTCGGCGAGGGAGAGGAGATGCTCCCTGAGATCGTAGAAGTGTACCGTCAATGCAAACTCGCCGGTAAGAGCCGCAACGAGACGCTGAAGGAGATCGCGCGCGTGAGCGGCGTGTACGTACCTGCGTTTTACGATTGTACGTTCGACGAAAACGGCATGTTCGCCGCTTTAGAACCGAAGCCGGAATACGCGGATATTGCCCCTAAACGCATCCGCAAGCGGCTTGTATCTGATTTTGAACATTCGTATCTTCCGGAAACAATGATCGTTCCGAATATCGAAGTTGTCCACGACAGGATAATGCTCGAGATATTCCGCGGCTGCACCAGAGGCTGCCGCTTTTGCCAGGCCGGATTCATTTACCGCCCTGTGCGCGAGCGCTCGCCTGAAACACTCGTAAATGCGGCGAAAAAGCTGCTCGATTCCACCGGATACGAAGAAATTTCGATGCTGAGCTTATCTACGAGCGATTATACCCGTTTAGGCGAACTTACTGACGATCTTCTGGAGATCACTGTGCCGAAACGCGTCAGCATAGCGCTGCCTTCATTAAGACTCGATTCGTTTTCGTTTGAACTTATGGAAAAAGTTTCAGCTGTCCGCAAGAGCGGCCTTACGTTCGCGCCCGAAGCCGGTACTCAGCGCCTTCGCGACATAATCAATAAAGGCGTCAATGAAGAGGATCTGCTGCGTTCGTGCCGTACCGCTTTCGAAGGCGGCTGGAGCACGGTCAAATTGTATTTTATGCTGGGCCTGCCGTTCGAGACGGACGAGGATCTTATAGGTATCGCTGACCTGGCGCATAAAGTGCTGGCGCTGTACGACGAGATCCACGCCGGCAGGAAAGCCAGAAGACCAAATATAACAGTAAGCGTATCGACTTTCGTTCCGAAACCGTTTACTCCGTTCCAGTGGGCTCCTCAGATACCGGTACCTGAGATCATACGCCGCCAGAACGTTATAAAAGCGCATCTTAGCAGGCGCGTGAGCTTCAGCTGGCACGATCCGGAAACGTCGGTCCTTGAAGGGGCTATATCCAGAGGCGACAGGCGGATAGGCGACGTCATATACGACGTATGGAAGGCAGGAGCGCGCTTCGACGCGTGGCAGGAATTTCTTGACTACGGACGCTGGATGGAAGCGTTTGCCAAAAACGGCCTCCACGCGGAAGATTTCAACAGAAGAGAGCGCGGACTTGACGAAGCGCTTCCGTGGGATCACGTTGACGTTGGCGTGACGAAAGCTTTCCTTAAACGCGAGCTTGGAAGGGCTCAGCAGGGTATCGTTACGCCAAACTGCGCCGAAAAATGTTCCGGCTGCGGAGTACAGTCGTACGGAAGGGGGATCTGCGTTGGAAAAATACAGAATTAGGTTCTGCAAAGAGGGCAGGGCAAAGTATATATCACACCTCGACCTGCTGAAAGTATTTACGCGCTGCGGAAGGCGGATCGACCTCGATCTCGAATACTCACAGGGATTCAATCCGCACGCCGAGATAGTATTCAGCGCGCCGCTTCCTTTGGGAATGACGAGCGAGGCGGAATACGTCGATCTGCAGCTTTCACATGAGACGGACCCGGATAAGTTGCTCGAATTGCTCAAACGTTCTCTGCCTTCGGGGATCGTGCCGCTGAAGATCAGAAAACTTGAGCAGGGTGAAGGTTCGGTGATGAAGCCGGTCAGGTTCGCGAGGTACCGTTTAGAAGCGCGGACGGGAGAAAATATTACACCGGAAATATTTTCTGATTCCGTAAAGCGCTGCCTCGACTCAAACGAACCGGTAATGACGGCAAAAAAATCAAAAAGCGGCACGAAAGTCGTTGACATCAGGCCGATGATAGTATCGTTCGGTACGGATTTCAACGTTATTGACGGTAACAATATGAGCTTCGAGGCAGTACTGGCGGCCGGAAATGAAGTAAACCTGCGCCCCGAAGTAGCATTTAAGGGAATAATTGACAAATTAAATGGAACGGACCCCTCAAAAGCGCCGGAAGATGCCGCTTTGGACGAAACGAATGCCCCGGTATCATGCGAACTTTTGACAGCGCGAAAATTAGAATTCCTTGATTTTGAACAAAAACCGCTGTGGTAAAGCTGCTTTTTGCGGCTCGAAATTGACATACGCGCGGCGATATGATATAAAAACAAAAACTGCGTAAGGGGAGGAAAAGAGCGTTGACGATTGGAATCATATACGACGAACATAAAAGCGAATGCGTATCTTTTGCGCAGGTGCTCACGCAGACTGCGCTCTTGCGCGGGGATAATAATGCCTTAAAGCTCACGCCGCTGTGCGCCGCTGTTTCGGATTGTGCGGACGTCGTTGCCAAGGCCGATCTGCTTATAAGTGTCGGAGGCGACGGCACGTTTCTTAAGACTGCTTCGATGGCGCTTTCGAGAGACCTTCCGGTATGCGGTTTTAATCTGGGCACGCTCGGACTGCTTACAGAATTTGAGCACGACGACCCGGAACTTATCCTGAAAAGGCTGGCGGAGGGAGATTACGTCGTAGAGGACAGGCACGTGATCAGAGTGCAGGTCGCTGACGCCTCAGGAAAGGTAGTATTCGATGAATACGCACTGAACGACTGCGTGCTCGAGCGCGGCACTCTCGCCAAACTTGCGTACGTTACGGTGAATATAGGCGGCGCCTTCGTGGACAACTATCCGTGCAACGGCATCGTGGTGGCAACGCAGACCGGTTCGACCGCGTATTCGATGTCGTCCGGAGGCCCGATAATCGAGCCGGGCAACGACGTTATAGTTGTTACCCCCGTGTGCGCGCATTTCACCGACGGGCGGCCGATAATTGCCCGCGCAGACAGCACAGTAACGCTTTCGATGCGCATTGACCACGACTCGATGTACGTCTCGGTGGACGGGCATAAAAACATCAAATTCGAAAAGGATTATGTCTGCCGCTGTATGCCTTCGGGGCGAAGCGTGCGCGTAATTAGAATGGATCCGCCGAACTTTTATGAAGTGCTTAGACAGAAAGCGGAAGAGAGACGGAGGAAGCTTGCGAGATGAACGGAAACAGACGCGAAGAAATACTGAAAATTATTGCCGAAGAAGGAATACAGACACAGGAGGAGCTTGCGGTAAAACTTGCCGAAAGAGGTTTCAACGCAGGTCAGGCGACGATCTCAAGAGATATAAAAGCGCTTAATCTTGTTAAAAGAATGACGTCCGGAGGACAGCTCGTATACGTTCCGCTGCTCGGCGAGGGTAAAAAGATGCCCGAAAAGCTTATACCCGTATTCAAAAACGCGTTCGTATCGTGCGATTTCGCGGGTAATCTCGTAGTGATCAAAACACTTTCCGGTATGGCAAACGCGCTCGCTTCGGCGGTGGATTCGATGGGTTTCAGCGGTATCTTAGGCACTATCGCCGGAGACGATACCGTTCTTGTGGTGTGCAGGACCGGGGGACTCGCGTCCGAAGTTTCTGAAATGCTTGCCAGACAGGCAGGGTGATACAGTATGCTCTCAAAATTATCGATCAGGAATATTGCCCTCGCCGAGGACGTGGTCCTTGAGTTTGGCGGCGGGATGAACTGCCTGACGGGCGAGACCGGCGCGGGAAAATCGATCATTATTGACTCGATTAGCGCGCTGCTCGGCTTTCGCGTGAAGAAAGATATTGTCCGCGACGGCTGCGAGAGCGGCGCCGTCAGGGGCGAATTTACAGATATTTCAGCAGAAACGTGCGCCGCGTTGAACGACGTGCTGCCTGCGAGCGCGAAAAAAACGGTTCAGGGGCAGAGCATTGTCCTCGAGCGTGAAATATCCGCGAACGGAAGGCACATCTGCCGCGTTTGCGGCTTTAACGTAAATTCCGCTTCTCTCAGGCGCATCGGCGAGACGCTGATAGACATTCACGGGCAGAACGACAGCAGGCTGCTTACGGACAATTCCGCGCAGCGCGGTATGCTCGATTCGTTTGCGGGGGACAATATCCGTGGTGTTCTTGAGAAGTATAAGGCGGGGCTTTCGGAGTACAGGAGCCTCAGGCACGATCTGGCGGCGCTTTCGGGCAGCCCGGCGGAGCGCGCGAGGACGATCGATCTTCTGAATTATCAGATCCGGGAGATAGACGGCGCGCAGCTTTCGCCCGATGAAGAGGAGTACCTTACGGAGCGCATCAGATTTCTTTCTCATGCCGAGAAAATAAAGGAGCTGCTCGGCGACGCGCTGTTTGCCGCGGGCGGAGATGACGGCGGTGAAGAAGGTATGATAGCGCTGCTCGAGCGGATCGCCGCAGACGCATCGAAGGCCGCCGAACTCAGCGACTCGTTTAAAGGCCTTCAGGAGGCCGCAGAATCGATCTACTTCGAAGCCAGGGATTTTATCGCAGAACTTTCAAACGCGTCTCAGAAGGCCGAATACGACCCTCAGGAAGCGGATATGGCGAACAGAAGGCTCGATTATCTCGACAGACTTAAAAGTAAATACGGAAACAGCTACGCCGAAATCATAAAATACCGCGATGACGCTCAGAAAAAGCTTGATTTCCTGAATGATTCCGAGAAGAACGCCGCGGATATTACGCAAAGACTCACGGAACTTTCGGAGGAGCTTTTAGGGCTCGCGAGCAAGATCAGCACCATTAGGCAGGAGGCGGGGAAGGAGCTTTCGCGCAGGATAGAAAACGAGCTTAAGGATCTTGAGATGGGCAATACATTGTTCGATACGGACGTGGTGTTCTTCTATGAGCCTGCGGAAAACGGCTTTGCCGAGTTTGGCAGCGAAGGTCTGGACAACGTTGAGTTCATGATCTCCCCGAATCCGGGCCAGCCTTTAAAGCCGCTGTCGCGCATCGCATCGGGCGGAGAGCTTTCGAGGATCATGCTCGCGATCAAATCCGTGCAGAGCAGTTCCGACAATATCCAGACCGTTATTTTTGACGAGATCGACAACGGCATAAGCGGCGTCGCTGCGAACCGCATAGCGGTTAAACTCAAGTCGCTTTCGCGCTCCCGCCAGGTCATCTGCGTGACGCACCACGCGCAGCTCGCCGCTATTGCCGACACACATATCTACGTATCAAAATCTGTTTCCGGCGGCAATACTTCCACTTCCGTCCGCAGCCTTTCCGGCGACGCGCGCGTGGAGGAGATCGCGAGGCTGCTCGACGGCGGAAGCCAGTCTTCGGTATCGATCAATCACGCGACCGAGCTTCTTAAGAATTACGCTTCTTTAACGTGAATGGCGCGAAATATGAAAAAGTGCCGGCCGGAACAGATCCGGCCGGCACTTTTATTGATCTTTGCACGGTATTATTTATTTGACCGTAACGTTCGGGCAGTTAGCAAAAGCGTCATCCGCTACGTTGACCGCCGCCGTATCGACGGTGATCTCGAGCGCCTTGCAGGCGTTGAACGCACGCTCTCCGATCTCGGTCACGCCCGTGAGGTCGATCGTCTTGAGCGCCGAGCAGCCGGAGAAAGCATACTCGGGGATAGAAGTCATTGCCGCCGGAAGTTTCACGGAAGTCGTGAATTCGTTCTCAAACGCGCCGCCGGCGATATACGTGATATTGTCCGGAATGACAGCTTCGGAGCTTCCGTTATATTTTATGAGCGTCGTTCCGATCACGAAGAAGTCTTCATTGTGATACTGGAACCACGGCGTACCTGTGAAAGCGAACGCTCCGACAGTATTTACAGCTGCGGGTACGTTAATGTCGTAGAGGCTGTAGCAGTTATAGAAAGCATAGCGGCCGATGCTCGTCACGGTCTCTGGTATGACTATTTCTGACAGCGCGGTGCAGCCGTAGAACGAATAATCTTTGATTTCGGTAAGCGCGGCGGGAAGTACGATCGATTCAACTTTCGAGCAGCCGTAGAATGCCTTTTCGCCGATCTCCGTAACGGAATCTGCAATAAACACTTTATCGAGATTCTCGCAGAAGTAGAAAGCGTAATCGCCGATGCGGGTAACGCCGTCGGGTATCGTAATGCTCTTCGGAAGCTTAGAACCGTAGAATTCATTGTCCTTTATCTCTTTCCAGCCGTTGAACGTGAACGCGCCGATCGATTTTACGTTTTCGGGGATAACTACGTTTTCGTCAACGATATCAGCTTTGATCAGAACGCCGTTGCCGTAAACGTGGAACTGGTTCTCAGTTATGGGCGTGTCGTAAACCGAAAGATCGTCGTACCACTTGGTATTATCGAACGCCTGTACGCCTACGTCGGAAAGTTTCAGCGTGAAGATGAAGCTGCTGATGTTTTCGCAATCTTTGAACGCGAAGTTACCGATGCTCTCGATGGCGGAAGGGAATTCGATCTTCGTAAGGCCGAGGCAGTGGTAGAAAGCGTTTTCCCCGATAGAAGTGATCGTATCGGGAAGGTAAATTTCTTTAAGCGCGCGGCATTCTCTGAACGCGTTATCGCCGATCTCGGTGAGCTTGCTGTTAACGTCGACTTTTTCGATATTCACGCAGCCGTCAAAGAGGCCGGGGTTGATATTTCTGAGTTTCGACGGAAGCGCGATCTCTTTAAGGTTAACGGCGTTTTTGAAGAGGTTATCGCCAAGGAATTCAAGTCTTCCGCCTGAAGCGAACGTGACAGAAGTGAGGCGGTCAATGAACGAATCGAAAGCGCCTTCGTTGAGGGAGTACGCGTTTTCGGAGATCGTGAGGTTAACGTCTCCGGTGTCATTTTCGGGAACGTAATAGATGACCGCGTTCTGGCCGATCGTGATATAGCCGGCATTGTGCTTCTCTTCCGGAGCCGCCGCGGCGATATTGTTTTTGGTTTCTTCTATTTTAGCTTTCAGCCACGGAGTGTCGTTGAACGATCCGCCGCCTACGAGATAAAGCACTTTGGAGAAGTTGATCGTTTCAAGTGCGGTGCAGCCTGCGAAAACGTCTTTTCCAAGTTCTTTAACTTTATCGGGAATATTTACTGTGGTAAGGGCGCTGCAGTTTTCGAACGCTCTGTCGCCGATGATCTGGGCTTCTTTGAAGATCGTCACGTCGGTAAGTGAGGTGCAGCCGGAGAACGTGTAGGGAGGAAGGATCGTAACGGCGTTATTCTCAATGAATTTTTCGGGAAGTTCGACTTTCTGAAGTCCTGTGCAGCCTTCAAATACGTGTTCGCCGAAAGAGTAGATTTTGTTTTCAAAAGCGATCTCGGTGATGCCGGTGCAGTCTTTAAAAGCGTAATCTTCAATGTAGTTCAGGTTATTCGGAGGGGTGAATTTACCGGTAAGTCCGGTACATCCTTCAAATGCGTACGCTTCAACTTTCGTGACCGAGCGGGGGAAAGTGATCGAGGTGACTTCCGCGGCTCCGGCGAAAGCGCTGTCTCCTATGACGGTGATGTCGTTCGGGACAATTACTTCTCCGCCTTTTCCTATATATTCAACAAGGGTGCTTCCGGAGACGATGAACTGCTCGGGGTCGTAGTCAATGTTGTAGATAGGGGAAAGGGTCGCGGCCTGGTGCGTAGGCTCGATAGTAGGTTCGGGCGTGGCTTCGGCTACTTCGTTATTACATGCTGCAAAGAATGCAGCGGCAACGCATAGAGCCAGGAGCAGTGCCAGTTTCCTGATTACGTTTCGGGATGCGATTTTATTCATAAGGGACAAACCTCCGTTTTGAATGAATAAAAGCTCGCGCTTCTTAAATAAAGAAGCATGCCGCGGCCAAGCATTTTTGCGCGCGGCTTTTAGCTTTAAGTATTATATAATAATTTAATGCTTTAAGTCAACCGGTTTGCGCGGTTTGCGCTTAACTTTTTCGCAGGATAAAGCCACGCAGCGCCTGCCGCTGACTTTATTGCCGACTTTACCGCTGACTTTACCGCTCACTTTACCGCTCACTTTACCGCTGCTTCACCTCTGATCCTGCCATCGATTTAAGGCTCATTTGACTACCTTATTTTTCGCCAGCGAAGCCGAGTGAATGGTTAAGAATTTCGTTTCCCCCGAAATTCGTATCATCACTCGGTTCGCCATCAACTTGACCTTGAACAAACGACCGCCGCAGGTGTATAATCAAAATGCGGAGTAATTGCCGCATTTCGCCTGCTTCGGGGCGAAAAAATCGGACGGGGAGATGCACTTGATGGTCAGAACAGAAATATTGTCCGTGGGGACCGAGCTGCTTATGGGGCAGATCGCAAATACGGATGCACAGTATATCTCGAAAAAACTCCCGGAAGCCGGAGCAGGAGTCTTTTATCATTCAGTCGTGGGGGATAATCCCGGGCGGTTGAAAGAATGCCTCGGTGCGGCGCTTAAGAGAGCGGATATAGTGATCACTACGGGCGGCCTCGGCCCTACGCAGGACGATCTTACAAAGCAGGTCATAGCTGATTTCTTCGGCCTTAAGCTTATTGAAGACGCAGAGTCGCGAAGAAGGATAGATTCGTTTTTTGAAAAGCGCGGCATGAAAGCGACGCCGAATAATTACAGGCAGTCGCTCGTTCCGGAAGGCTCGCAGGTGCTTCTGAATGACAACGGCACCGCTCCGGGCTGCATCATTTCCGGCGCCGGGGATCATGAAGGGGAAACGGTCATAATGCTCCCGGGACCTCCTAAAGAGCTCATCCCGATGTTTGATAAATACGTTATGGATTATTACCGCTCGAGGGCCGATTCGAAGCTGGTCTCGTGCTTCATCCGTATTTGCGGCTGCGGCGAATCGCTTGTAGAGACGAAATTGATGAAGCTTATTGACGGCCAGACGAATCCCACGTACGCGACGTATGCGAAGGACGGTATGGTCACCGTGCGCGTTACCGCCTCAGGAAATACGGAGGAAGAAGCATCCGAGCTCGTGCGTTACGGCACGGATCAGGTCGCAAAGCTCATCGGGGACGATATTTATTCATTTGACGATGAAGAGCCGGAAGAAGCGCTCGTTAGAATGCTGAAAGAGCGTTCGATGACCATCGCTTTTGCCGAATCTCTTACGGGCGGTATGATCGCGCAGAAGCTTACTTCGGTTCCGGGCGCTTCGGCGGCCGTGGCTGGAGGCGTGGTGTCGTACACAGATGCTGTAAAGCATAAGCTACTCGGCGTAAAGCAAAAAACGTTGACAGAACATACGGCTGTGAGCGGGCAATGCTGCCGCGAAATGGCCGAGGGGATCAGAGCGGCTGTTGGTTCCGATATAGGTGTGGCGGTCACCGGGTATGCCGGGCCGCAGGTCGCGGATGAAAAAGTAGGGCAGGTGTTTATAGGCGTTGCCACGGCCGATTTTACGTATGTAAAGGAATTTTCGTTTAACGGCTCGAGGGACAGGATACGTACGCTTACTGCTGTCAATGCAATAGACTTGACGCGGAGGATCATGCAGGATCCGCGCCGCTTCGAAGATCGCGGTCAATAATAAACGGAGGGTGACAATGCAAAAACGTAGATCCGGTATTTCAGCTCAGTCGATGGCAAGAGGTTTCGCGATTTTGTCCGTGGCCAGTATTGCCGTTAAGGTCATGTCGCTGCTTTTCGTTCCGATCCTGCGCAAACTCATGGGCGGTTCCGCCGGTTATCAGGTATATACCAGCGCGAACCAGATATATGCTTTCGTATACGTAATTGCTACCGCGGGCCTTCCGGTCGCGATCTCCAAGACAGTGACCGAATTTATATCGACCGGCGACAGAAAAGCCGCGGGCCGCTCGTTCAGGCTCGCCAGGACGGTGCTCGCAACCATCGGCGTTGCATTGATGCTGCTCCTGATCTTCCTCGCAAAACCAATTGCCCGCGCATCCGGATACGAAGAAGCATGGCTCGGAATAGTTGTCATCGCCCCGAACATACTCGTGTGCGCGATATTGTCCGCATACCGCGGCTACCTGCAGGGACTTAAAAATATGACTCCGACCGCCGTTTCGCAGGTCATCGAGCAGATCGTCCACCTGCTCGTCGCGATCGTTGCCGTCCTGATACTCCGCAGCAAGGGTCTGATGTGGTCCGTTGCGGGCGCATCGTTCGGTACCGTCGCAGGATCCGTCACCGCGCTCGCCATCGTGATTTATTACTATATTAAGGCCGGAACGCCTTCGCTGCCGGAAGGGACGGAGGAAACACATAACAATTATCCAACTAAATATTATCTCCGCCTGATCGCCAGATACAGCATTCCGATCACTTTGAGCGCCGCGATCCAGTACGGCGGGACAATTATCGACGTCTTTATTGTCAAATCGCGCCTGATGGCATCCGGGCTTTCGGAATCGGAGGCTGCGTCAATGCACGGCGATCTCAGTGTGGCGCGTCAGCTTATTAACGTCCCCGCAGCGCTTGTCACGGCGCTCTGCGTCAGCGTGCTTCCGATAATCGCCGGACTTCATGCAGAAGGGAAAAGGGCAGAAGCCTCGAAAAAGGCACAGGAAAGCTTCAAACTGTGCTTTATTGCCGCCGTCCCGTGTTCGGTCGCGCTCATGGTGTTCGCGGATCCGATCTACGGCGTGCTCGATTTTGACACCCCGCTGATTATGACAACGATGGCGATGAGCGTCGTGTTTATGGGCATCGTCCACCTTCAAAGCTCGATCATGCAGAGCATTAATCTGCTGTATCAATCGACGATCTTCGTAGGCGTAGGCGTTCTGCTGAAAGCGATCCTGAATTACGTGCTGATTGGGATCCCCGGGCTCAACATCTACGGCGCCGTTATTGCGACGTACGTGTCTTACATCGTTCCGATGATCCTGAACGCCATCGCTCTCCTTAAAAAGCGCAAACTGAGGATCAACCTTTTCGAGCCGCTGCTTTATCCTACGATCGCGAGCACCGTGATGCTGATCCCGTCTTTTCCGCTGTATTTCCTGCTTCGCCGGATCCTTAAATTCGCCGGATATTACGCGTCAAATCTTATCGCGTTCGGACTGGCGGCAATCGTCGCGGTCGTGGTCTATTACCTCACGATGCGGTTCACAGGCGGGCTGACAAGGGAAGATTTGGAATCCATTTCGCCCAAGCTTGCGAGGAAGCTGAAGCTGTAGGCGTGAGACCGGATTCATAGTGATTAAATAAGTTTAGGGCAATTATTTAGTATTATTGCAACTTTTTATTAGATTTCGCGTGATATAGTAAAACCGAGTTATCGTTGCCAGTTGCCAGTTGCTCGTTCTCCGCTCCGCCTCTGAACTCTGAACTCTTAACTCTTAACTAGATCACTCGGTTCCTCGTTGCCACAGGGCTCACGCATGAAAA
>JAFWQX010000153.1 GCA_017508875.1 Clostridia bacterium
AGATACCGCAATAATGACGGATATAGGTACGAACGGGGAGATGGTGATCCGCTCGAAGAAAGGCTTGTACGCCTGCTCGACTGCCGCGGGGCCTGCGTTCGAAGGCGCCGGCATCAGTATGGGTATGGGCGGATTTGAAGGCGCAATCGACCGCGTAAGCATCGGAGAAGGGGAGAGGCTGACCGCTCACGTTATCGGCGGGGAAAAAGGCGCACGCGCGACCGGCATATGCGGAAGCGGACTTATTGACGCCGTGGCGTGCCTGCTCGAGCTCGAAGCCGTTGACGAGACCGGATTTATGGAGGAAGACGAGTGCGAGATCGCGGATGGCGTGAAACTGATCCGCAATGATATAAGGGCAGTACAGCTCGCTAAAAGCGCGATACACGCAGGGATATTGACGCTGATGCACGCATCCGGGACTGCGGTCGGTGATGTCGTGACGCTCAGCATCGCGGGCGGATTCGGAAAATTTCTTAATATTGACAATGCCGGAAAGATAGGGCTGATTCCTTCCGAACTTGTGCCGCGCGTTTCTGCCGCCGGCAACGCCGCGCTTTCCGGTGCGTCAATGCTTTTGCTTTCTGTTCCTGCACGCGAGCGTGCGCTTTCTTTTTCGCGCCTGGTGGACGTCGTGGATCTTTCGACTGATCCGATGTTCTCGCAGGAATTCATGAATCAGATGGCTTTCGAATGCTGATCACACGTGATCAATTACATAATAAAAAAGCGCCCGGAGCGATACCGGGCGCACTTATATTTTGAGTCAATAAGGGCTGCAAATCACTTATTTCTTCTTCTTAGAAACAGCTACTCCGATGATTATCGCTGCCAGAGCTATCACGCCGCCTGCGATTCCTAATATAAGTCCCAGGTTCGGGCCGGATTTTTTAACGTCGCCTTTCTCTCCGCCGTTCTGCGCGAGATCGTCGGTATTATCTGCTTCAGGAGCGTTCGTGGGTTTGTCTTCAGGAGCTTTTGTGGGAGCTTCGGTAGCCGGAGCATCTGTGGGAGCTTCCGTCGGAGGTACCGGCGTGGCGGTCTCTTCGGGCACCTGAGTAGGCTCTTTCGTAGGCGGAACTTCGGTAGGAGCCGGAGGATCGTCGTCAACGGTTACGGTCATTTTTACGTGCACACTCTGCTCATCTTCGTAACTGTTCTGATAGAAACAGTAAGTATCCGCAAATTCAGGAGCGATCTCCGTAGCCAGCCAGCCGCCGAGATTGCCCGTAAATTCGGTGAGTTCGATAAGGTACGTGCCCGCCGGAACGTAAGAATCGAACGCGATCTCCATTGACATACAGTCCTTATGATCCTCTACGACGTATTCACCGATTGGATCGGCTTCGATAGTTTCATCGTAGTCGCCTGTCCAGCGGTAAATATCGGCTGTACATCCGATGCCGCTCGTCGGACCGTTCCAGGTAGGAGCCTGCTGAACGGTAAACGTGTCAAGCTTGTATCCCTCGGGCACAACGAATCTGAAACCGACGGAGACGGAGCTGCTGAAGTTAAGAGGATCATTCGTCCTGTCGGACGTAAGGGCAAGCGTTACAGGTTTACCGGTCTGGCTTTTCTCTTTAGTCGTGTATTTCAGATCGAGGTAATGCAGTGCGAGCACCGTGCCGTCGTCAAGTTTTGCGACCGGCATGATCGACGTGAGCTCTTCTCCCAGCGAAGATACGTCCATTACGATAACGTATCTCATCGCATATTCTCCTCCGGCCGCTTTAACGGGAGCTTCAGGCTCTTTGATGAATGACTCATCAAAAACAGGTGCGTTTTCTCCGATCGCATAGCCGAATTCGACGATCTCGTTTTCTTCAAGGCCGAACCATCCGCTGAACGTGATGGTCTGGAACGGTCCGTAGATCGTGGCCTTGTTCTCACTAAGAAAGTCTCCGGTATAACCGGGGGTAAACAGATTTTTTCCATCGCCCTGGATGACGTCAAGCGCCTGGCCTTTTATGATGCCGTCAAAATCTGTCTGCGTCGTATACTGCAGGTCAGCGTGAACGGTTATCACGCCTAAAGACATGAGCGCAAGTGCAATGACAACGATAATTACTGCTGCTCTTTTTTTCATACTGCTTCTCCTCTTCTCATGTTTAATACTATCTGTTTTCGTTCTTCTTGTCTTTTAAAGCGACCACCGCAATTATTGCCGCCGTAGCGCCGATAAGCAGGACCGCGACTGCGATCCCTGCGATCAGACCGCCTTTTCCGCCTTTGCCTGAAACGCTGCTTTCATCCCCAGCCTCATGAGTTATCCGCTCCCTCGTTGGAAGAGGCGTTGCTGAAGGCGTAGAAACTTCGTTGCCGTCATCTCCGCCGCCGGTCGGAGCGGAAGTCACGGGAGGCACGGTAACAGGTTTCGGATCATTGTCCCGCGAAATCTTGATCCCGGTGCCCGGAAGATAATCGGTCTCTTCGATCCCGTCCTGATAATATGCCCAGGTGGAAACGTATTCCGCTGGGAGCGCCATATACTCCCACGAACCGATCGGACCGGTAAACGAATGGATAACGATCAGGTATTGACCGGCAGGAACGTAGCCGAACGAGAGGTCTATCCGGTGATTGTCCTTATGATTCGATATCCTGCAGCTTGAGAAAGGCAGTTCGGAAACCGAACTTTTATACGTCCCGTCCCATAGATATATATCTGCGGTGAATCCGGAGTTCGGCTGATCGCCCCAGGTAGGGCAGGCGAGCAGGAAGAACTGCTCGAGCTTGTATCCTTCGGGCACTTCAAATCTGAATGCGACGTTTCTATAGCTGTTGAACTGCCTCGGATTGCTTTGCATCGTTCCGTCGCAAAACAGTATGTCTTTTTCGTCCGCGGCCGATGCGCCTGCGGGCAATAAAACAGTAACGGTCAGCAATGCCAGTATAAACGATACCGCGGTCAATATCGCACTCCTGCGTCGAGCACGTGTTTTTTCTGCTTTGAATGCCGTCTGCTTCTTATCCCGGTGCATATCGGACAACTCCTTGCGATCCATAATGCGAAGGCTGCACAGCACGCCTTCTTTGTTAAGCGGATTATAAACCAATTGCTGTTAAACTGCAACTCGCGGCGGGCTTTTATACAAGGCTCTACTCCATAAATCGTAAATTATATGGACACATATCTCATTTTTGGATCGCAGACAGAGCCTGAGACATACCAAAAGCTTGATATTCAGAATTTGGTATGTCTTTTCAGGCGGAGCTCGCTCGTTTTCAGGCCAGAGACAGAGCCCGAGACATACCAAAAGCTTGATATTCAGAATTTGGTATGTCTTTTCGG
>JAFWQX010000154.1 GCA_017508875.1 Clostridia bacterium
GAAGGAGCAAAATCTATATTAGAATACCACTCGCCGTATTCCGTCGAACGGACGATCAGCAGAAAGACGTTCCGCTTCTCGCCGTCCCGCAATATCGTGCCCTTGCCGAGCGTATAAGCGGCAGTATGGGAAGGATCTGTTTTCTCCTTATCGTAATTGCCCTGTTTTACGACAGTGAAACCGGCATTCGTTATATTCGCGGCCAGGCCTTCCTTTGTCTTGTCGGAACTGCCTATAGTGATGAGGCTGAGTGCGAGCTCGCGACTGTACGAATTATCGGCCGGAAGCGCTATTCCTCTGACGGAGACTTCGGGACCTTCAGTGGCGGGCGGATCCGTCGGAGTCGGTTTAGAAGGCGTGGAGGTTGGCTTCTGCGGTGTAGTGGTCGGGCCCTTTGTGGGGGTAGGATCTGGCTTTTTGGTAGGCGTGGCCGTCGGGCGTTCTGTAGGGGTGGGAGTGGGGACTTCGGTCGGAACCGGAGTAGGAACTTCTGTAGGAACTTCGGTCGGAATTTCCGTCGGGACGTCGGTAGGAGCGTCGGTCGCGGGCAATTCGGTTATTTCCTGAGTCGGTACGTCCGTGGCCGGAACGTCAGTCGCAGCAAATGCCGTCGTCGATTCAGTTCCTGCGGTTTCGCCGGTCCGGTCATTTCCCGGCTGTTCGGTATTGATCACGACGGCTTCGGTGGCAGGAAGATCGGTACGGTCGTTAGCTTCATTGCCGTCCCCTGATTTTGCACATGCACCTAATGCAGCGCACAAAGCGATGATCATGGCGAGGACAATTACAGTAAGCAGTACGGGCCGGTTTCGTTTTAACGATAAACGGTTCTGAATGCTTCTATTTGATTTTTTTGAGGTTGAAGTAAGAGCGTTTTTCATCGGCCTCACCTTTCTTTTTGCTTAAATCTTTTTTATTTTAATACATTCCACGCAAAAAGTACAGCAAAAAATGGTAAAATCATTGACGACGGTAATTGACGGTAATTGAAAGGCATCGACGGTCATTGAAGCATCGTCTTTTTACGCGCAAGAGTGGTCTGCGCAAAAATAATTGCCGAAACCGCGAATAACAATGACAGCGCCGACTGGACCTGCTGGGCATAGACGTGAAAGCCGAACAGAGTATTGCCGCCTGCCTGTATGAATGCCAGCAGACGTCCGGATAAAAGGGCGCAAAGGAAGCCGAACACTCCCGCGATGCAATCCTTGAGCGCCGCCGCCTGTACGAAATATTTTACGTCAACGTAAGCGTATGAGATGTTTATCATATTCTGGTACGTTCCGGCCTGGCTGATGTTATACAGCAGTACGAACACGATTATCAGCCACCTCGTATCAGGAGCGGTGAACATATTTACGGCGTACGCTGCGGCTGCCAGCACGAGCCCGAACTGTATGCCTCGCACAAAGCCGTGCTTATCCGAAAACCTGCCGAACAGTTTAGAAAGCGCAAACCTGCCTGCCACTCCGATTATGTTTATAAGCTGGATCTGTCCGAGCGTGTAGAACAGTTCCTCCTGCTTGTATGTCCCGAGGAAGCCCAGCGTCGTGTACGTGCCGCCCCACCAGAGGCATTTAAGGATCACGGTGTTCACGTAATCTCTGTTCCCGAGCGTGTTTTTCATTATCTCTGCCAGTTTCGGAGGACGGTCAGACGTTTCTGTCCTGTGCTCGCGTTTTATCAGCAGCAGGCATACGAGGTCGGACGCGCAGAATACGAACATGCATACGCTCGAAAGAAGAAAGCCGTGCATCAGGTTTCCGCTTGCGTCGAACTTATCGATAGCGTAGCCGAGCAGGAGCGATACGACCACGCCGGAGAACAAGGAGACCATCTCTTTAGTAGACGAAAAACTCGCGCGCTTATGCGGATCAACGAAGGAATTGCCCCATTTGTAGATCAGGGAGGAAACGAAGTAATTGCCGAAATACGCGGCGAGCAGGCAGATGATAAAAAGAATGCGCCTCGTGCCGTTGTCCGCGGGAATGAACGGTATCAGGTACAGGCAGGAGAACAGGAACTGGGCGGCAGTGTGAAATATGATCGCCGTCTTTTTAGTGTTTTTGATCCTGCCCATAACGAGTACGGCAAATATCTGAAACAGGAATGAGAGTGAGATCAGCGATGATATGACGCCGCACAACGCATCGCTCGCGCCGAAATATTTCAGGAGTTTGGCAATAAAAGCGTCCGCTACAAGTATCGATATGAAATATTCGAACATGCATTCCAGTGTGTAAGCGCGGCGCGATAATTTGAATTCTTTGCTTTTATACAGACCTGTATTTTCTGACATATGATTTTAGTTTAAAACTCGCTCGGCAGCGTACCGTGTTAAAGTTCGATCAGCTGCGTTCCGTCTTTACTGATATAGTTCTTCTTCACGCCAAGTTCTTCCATCCAGCCGCGGACAACGAGCGTCTGAAGGTTTCCGTTGACGTTGCTCCATACCCAGGAGGGCGTTGGCCACAGGCAGATCTCCGGAGCGACAGCATCATAAAATCGCCTGTTGCACCCGTTCTGACCGTGATGCGCCATCTGGCATATATCACATTTCAGCAGGCCGGTGCCGCCATACAGACGGAGCACTTTTTCTCCCGCTTCGACACCTGCGTCGCCGGTGAACATGACGCTTTTTCCGCCGAGCTCCATGCGGAAGATGAGTGACGCGTTATTCGCGCGGTTGTGTCTGACCTCGAAATCCTGAGAGTACAGAATGTAAAATTTAGCCACGCCTACATTCAGAACGTCACCGCCGCAGACTATGCGCAGCTTATCGGCAAAAAGGGGAAGCGTGCGGTAAAACAGATCCATCGTTTCGGCGGCGGACTTGTCTTCGGCAGCCAGGTATTCGCGGGAAGGGAAGTTCAGATAAACGCGGTCAACGTCGAATTCTTCGCGGTGCTTTTCGATCATTTCGAAAAAGACCGTGGCGTGGTCGTCGTGCGGGTGCGACAGGAACCAGGCGTCAATATGCGGTCTTTCGGAGCCTGCGACGTTCTTGAGGTATTCTTTGAAATACTCCGTCTCCGAAGGGAAGCCGCCGTCAATTACTATAAGTTTGCCGTCTTCCGTCGTAATAATGAAGCTGTTGCCGATCGTGTCGGTCACGGATTTCAGCATATGTATCACATTTTTAGCCATTTTGTTTACCTCCGGTATTTCCTTTCCGGCGACAACTATTATACCAGTATAAGTCAAGCCCCGTGAGCGTGCTATAGGCTCTACTCCATAAATCGTAATATGGACACATATCTCATTTTTGGATCGCAGACAGAGCCTGAGACATACCAAAAGCTTGATATTCAGAATTTGGTATGTCTTTTCGGGCGTAGCTCGCCCATTTTCAGGCCAGAGACAGAGCCTGAGACATACCAAAAGCTTGATATTCAGAATTTGGTATGTCTTTTCGGGCGTAGCTCGCCCATTTTCAGGCC
>JAFWQX010000155.1 GCA_017508875.1 Clostridia bacterium
GCAGTACGAACGCGCTGAGATCAGGCTGATCCCCTATTCATGCTTCGCAAACCGCGGCGAGACCGACATGCTCGTTTATCTTAACGTGAGATAAAAGGTGCGCTTTTTGAGAATCAAAAATGTCAGGTGCGATCGAAAAACCGCGCCTGACTTTTTTATTGTCATTGATACTCTTTAAGGCTGAAAATCTGCCTCAGCCGTTGTTCGTCATAATACTTTTATTAAGATCGTCGTCAGCGGGCCTTGGAGCCTCGGCAATGACCGGATGGAGCAGGTAGTCAAACAGATCGTCGCCTATCCGCTTGCGCGCTTTTTCGACGTATTCCGGCTCTTTATCCGTATCCATTGCCATAAACGCATAATAGTCCGGCTTGGGCTTCCCGCCGTGATGGATGAGGCCGAGATTCAGTCCGAACTCACCCGGATTATCAACGCTGCTGTGGTGCGTGAACATATCCACCGTTTTCATATTCCTTGCCTTCATATATGCGAGAACAATGCCCGCTTCTCCGTCCAGTTCGGAGTTACGCGCCAGCGGCCCGGTCATCGAGTTGAACCCCTGCTCACTGAAAACGATGCGCCTCGGACGCCCTTTATAAAGGAACTGCGGCTGAGCCAGGAACGCCTCGACCACTTCCATATTCCTGAACGAAACGTGAGGCGTGCTGAACGTGAATTCCGCCTGGCGGTCGTGCCAGAAATCTGGCCAGAAGAGATTCTCGGGATACGGGTGGTATGCCACGCACCAGTCGAAATCGCCTTCCGCAGCGGTCCTTGCGGCGAGCTCTTCGAGGCAGCTTTTCGCGGTATAGAAGCGCAGCCTGTTCTGGTTGAAAGTGTTCCAGTTATTCGTAAGCGAGATGTATACTCTGAAATGGCTGCAGTACTTCCTGCCGATCTGCCACGCGAGACGCATTGCCTCCGAATATTCACCGATATATTTCGAAAGCGGGATATCCCCGGCATTGCCCCAGATGCCTGCCATGTCAACTTCGTTGCCGATGATCGCGCCTGCCGCTCTGCCGTATTTTCCGTCCGGGCGGGTGTAGCGGGCGACAAGGAATTCAACGAATGCCGCGTAAAACGCCATTCCGTCCTCGGTCTTCATATTGAACGCACTGATCAGCGCATTCGGATCTTCGGCGTCATAATCAGGATGGATGCATGCGTCGTAGAGCGCGCTCTCCCCTCTCGCGCCGAAGCTTCTTGAGGAGTTTAACAGTATGAACGTGGAATGGTCGTACGCCTTCATATATCTGTCTAGGTAAAGCACCTCGGGCTTCCTGAAATAATACGTTCTGCCTTCGCGCTCGAATTCAATGACTCCTTCCGGATCGTCGCGTTCGAGGGTCATCAGCCCCGGAAGACTCACGTCCGGCCTGCCCTGCTCCACGTTGAACATTGACTTCTGAAGCTCGGGCGAGGCGTTCATAGATTTGATCGAACGGTGCGAAGGATAGGGAGAATTATTGACCGCGGAATCGGGATCGATCTCGGAAACGTAACATTGACCTCCCGCCCGCTCGCGCCCCGCGTATACCGTATACTTCGAAAAAAGCGCGTCGTGCTTCCCGCCGTTCGCAAAACGCGGCAGGACAATAGTTCCGTTTTCCGCTTTTGTTTCGGTGAACGCAAACGTGTTCCCGCCGTTCGCAGCAGGAGACGCTTCCCGGACGGCAACGGCGCCGTCAATATCGGTATAGATTTTTATGCTGTCTTTATCAGCCGTTATTTTTAAAACTTTCATATCTGATCACCTCACGCGCTTATATTCGAGCAGCAGAGACCCGCGCCGCTCCTTTATAACGAGCTCCAGTCCGTCTTTCAATAATTCCGCGCCTGTGCGCCTGAATGAGGCGCCCGTGTCCGCGTCCGTAAATTCATATTCCCCGCATGCCAAAAAGCCCTTAGGACGCGCGCAGAGGGCCTCAAAAGGAGACGCTGCGCGCCTGAACGCAAGTATTATGCCGCTCTGGTCTTCAGGATCATGGTACTGCTGCGCGTTCCACGAAATATTTTCCCTCGAATTTCCGATGAGCGGATAGAAATCCTCACCAAAATACCGGCGGATCCTCACGTACTCGCCGAAATACTTCCTTGCCCACTCGAAATCGACCTCTGCGTTTTCAAAATTCCATTCCGGGTCAACGTGTTCCCACGTTCTTACCGCTATTCCGCCTGTATATGCGCTCCTGAACCTGTACGTATCGCCGAGCTTTGGCCCGTATCCTATACCGGACCACGGCATCCACCACGCAGCGGCAGTATTCTGCATCTGATCGGCTTCGGGGAGGCAATCCCATTTGCACTGATAGTCTGATCTCCAGAGCGGCACGGAGCGCGACAGCATTTCGATATCGATCCTCTGTCCGCCGCCTGCGCAATCGTCGATCATAAGGTGCGGGAAACGCTCCAGCAGGGCGTCCCAGAACTTGTACAGATTCGTTATGTATTTGATCTCGGTTATACCGCTGCGGTTCTCCTCATCCTCGTGAAGCCAGAATTCGAGCGGGGAAATGTTGTAGTCCTGGCGGTACCAGTCGAGTTCGAGTTCTTCGATCACGTCGCCGATCTTTTTAGTAAGTTCAGCGAGGACGTTGTCGTCGTTCAACGCGATTATAACGCTGTCGTCTTTGTTTTCATCGGTACGGGTGAGGTATTTAGTCCAGGGAGCGATGCTGAGTTTGAAGCGCTCCGGCTCGAACCACACGAGGAACTTTTTGCCGTGATCTTTCAGATAGCGGATCAGGTTCTTATAGCGGTCGGGATGGTAGAATTCATTGATGTTCCAGGTACCGACTTTAGGCCAGTCGTTCGACTGATCCGCGGTAGTCATTGACCGCAGAGGCTCGTACCAGCCGGCGTCGATCCAGCAGGTGTCGAGGGGCAGCTCTTCTTTTACGATCCCTTCCCAGCGCCTTACCATTTCAGCCGAAGGCACGCCGCCCCAGAACAGGCCAGAGAAAGGAGGAGTTTCCGGTCTGCCGGGCTTGCCGACGGGAGAAACGACGTCTTTAATGTAGCGCCTCCAGGCATTGTGCGCATTGTCCTGACCGTCCGAATATTCGAGCACCGTTGCCGACGCGGTACGGAAGCTTTCTCCGGGCTTCATATAGAAGTTTGCGTGTTCGATACCGAACCAGATGCGGCAATAATCCGCGCCTCTGTAAAAGTGCGCCTTCCATTGACCGGTCCAGCCTACGGCAACGAGCACGCCGTTTCCGTTTTGCGTGACATCAAAAAACGGGAACGATTCAAGTGCGCTTCTGCCGAAAGCACAATGCGCTTCCGTCTCCTGCCCCTCCCAGAGCCGCACGTCCCACGTGAACAGATCATCCTGCTTCACGTTCGCGCCCAGCGCTCTCACGACTCTGAACGTCTCCGGCTCCCACGTATCTTGGCGGTTTTTACGCGTCACCGGAGGATCCGGTTTGAACGGGACAACGATATCGCAGTCGTACAGTTCGGATATCTGGCCGCTCGGAGCGTCCGAAGGGTTAGACCAGTAGTTTACCCAGTGCGTAACGCCGTACTTTTCGTAGTATTCCGCTTTGCAATCGATCTGCAGCCCGTCGGCAAGAATCACGCGGTATCCGTCGGAGGTCGTCAATATCTGCTTTTCCAGTTCTTCGAACGGTACGCCGTTGTATTTGAATGAAAAGGAAGGTTTGATCATTTTTTTGCACCCCCACATCTTTCTATAGGTCTGTCTATAGGCCTGTCTATAGGTCTGTACGCAAACATAAATTCATTTAACGGCTCAAAAAACGGCTGAACGCTCTGGATCCTTTTGTCCATGCCGCAGTCGTAGCGGTACGAGCAGAGCTCGCCGGGATGACCGTCGGGATGGTTGATCTCAGTGGCGTTTAGTTCATTGTCCGCGGCGAATCCCGCAAAAATAAACGTATGACCGGGGTAGATGCGGCCCGCGGCGCTGGTGTGCGGTTTCGAGAATACGATGTCAGCAGGTTCGAGCAGCGATATGTCCTCGATGCGCGGGAATCCCCTCGCGGCACACCAGGAGGCCAGATCGCGTTCAGGCTCCGTTGCGTGTGAAACGACCATCCCCTGGCGTTCTACCTGGTCGGTATATCCGATCCTGTACAGCACCCAGTCTACGAGGCGGTCGCATGAAACAAGTTTTGCGTCATGGTTCATCGCGGGATTAAACGGTGCGTCGCCGTATTTAAATTCGTTTTCACGCACGTAATCGGTCACGATTTTTGCTTCGCGCAGTATATCGGATTGAAGGGGGCGGTAAGGGCAATAATCCATGCGGTTTTTTTCGTCAAATACGCGGTATCCGTAGATCGCGTTTGCTTTAGCGGCAGCAGCGGCGGCGTCAAACGAAGTGGACGACAGGAGTTCGGTCCTGCGGTCGTCAACGTGAAGCCGTACTGAATATTCAGTATTCATATCATAGTCCTCCGTTAGTTCGTATATACCATATCCGGATGGAATTGTCAAGGTTCAGGATCGTGCGGCCCGCGCCGCAAACATATTGAAAGAAGGCAATAAATATGTTAAAATCGGAACATGAATACCACGTTTATTTAAAAGCTGCCGCCAAATTACGACGAAACGGCAGAACAGGAAAATAATATGACACAGTCAGAAACAGAAAAAGCAGATAACAGCGATACTTTAACCACGCAGCCGGTAATGCAGCAAGGGACACCGGAAGACATTGACAGCCGCAGCGACAGAGA
>JAFWQX010000156.1 GCA_017508875.1 Clostridia bacterium
CCCGATTTTACCACTTTGTGTGCCAAAGTTATCCGCTGCCCGGCGGAGAGACAGCGCCGAGTTGGCACACAAAACCCGATTTTACCACTTTGTGTGCCAAAGTTATCCGCCGCCCGGCGGAGAGACAGCGCCGGCCTGGCACACAAACCTCGAAAAAACCGATTTGTGTGCCAAAGTTATCCGCTGCCCGGCCGAAAGGCGGCGCCCCTCATCAAAAAACACCGCCTGGAATCCAAAAACTAAAATTCAGGCGGTGTTCTGCGCCAATTGTAGGCAAGGGGATGCGGTGCTCTGCGCCAATTATAGGCAGGGGAGGAGCGCAGAACTCCTCATCAACTCGCGATGAAGATGTATTGTCACAGCAAATTATTCCACATGCTTCTCGCAATAATTGACGATATCCGCAACCGTTACGAATTCGGCGAGTTTTTCGTCGGGAATGACGATGCCGTAGTCTTCTTCGAGCGTGATCAACATCTGAAGCACGTCGAGAGAATCAGCTCCAAGATCGTCTTTGATCTTTGACTCGGGTGTAATTTCAACATTTTTAAGCCTTAATTGCTGCGTCAACAAATTTTTAACTTTTTCAAACATACTGCTTCCTCCTGTCGCTCGTTCCGTTAATCGTTCTGTTAACCGTTTTGTTAGTCGTTCTGTTAATGGTTCCGTTAATCGTTATTCGTATAAACGCCCATATATTCCTGAATATCCGCGATACCGCGCTCGATCTGCTCATTAAGATTGTGATCGTGCATCGTGACAGCCTGCTCGATGCACTTCTCGATCGAAAGCGCCTTGCTGCTGCCGTGGCCCTTGACAATAATCTTATCGGTGCCCAGAAGCACGCTGCCGCCGTAATTCTGGTAATTCATAAACTCCCTGAGCTCGACGAACATCGTCTTCATAAAGGCGGCGCCGATCTTGTATTTCATCTTAGAAAAGATCTGCTTCTTGAGCAGCTTAAGGAGCTCAAGAGCAGTACCCTCCATAGTCTTCACCATGATATTGCCCGAAAAACCGTCGGCAATGATCAGCTCGTAATTGCCCGAAAGCAGGTCGCGGCCTTCCATATTGCCAACGAAATTCTCGCCGTGAACTTTGCCGAGCAGCTTATACGCATCTTTATGGGCGCTGTCGCCCTTTTCGGATTCGGTGCCAACGTTCAGCAGCGCGATGCGCGGGTTTTTAACGTCGTACACGGCTTCGAGGTAGAGCCTGCTCATCACTGAGAACTGGAGCAGCTGATCCGCCGTACACTTGATATTGGCGCCGCTGTCGCTCACGCCGCAGATACCGCCGTTGACCGTAGGAATGATGGGGCAGAAGACGGGGCGGATGACGCCGGGTATACGGCCGATGCGGACAGTAGCCGCGGCAACGAGAGAGCCGGTCGCGCCCGTTGACACCATACCGTCGATGTCTTCGTTCGTGCGGAGCAGCTTAATGCCCTTCATCATCGAACTTTCAGGCTTGAATCTGATCGCGTCGGTTGGTTTTTCTTCGCCGGTTATAACGTCGGGCGCGTGTACGATCTCATATCTCCCTGCGTCAAGAGGCTCGTGTTTTTCGATCTCGGCTTTGATGAGCGCCTCGTCGCCTGTAAAAATTATGTACAGGTCTTTGTTCTTGCGCAGCGCGTTCAATGCCGCTTCTACAGGTGCGCCGGGACTGTGATCGCCTCCGGCAGTGTCGATTATAAGTTTAATCATTGCTATCAATCCTCTTTACGTATGATCTGCGCCGTTTGTGCTGTTCCTGGCGGAACCGCTTCCACAGATTCTGGATCGCGTAGTTATCTTCAAGGTTCAGGTTCGTTTCGCAGTGTTCGATGCCGTCCTCGCTCAGCATTTTGTAGAGCGACGCGCACATTACTGCGGGAATGCCGCGGTTTAAGTAGTCGGGCCTTACGGCGATGAGGCCGAGGTCAATTATTTCCGGCTTTTTTATCGCTTTCAGCAGCCTGAGCAGCGCCGCCGGGGTCAATTTGCCTTTGGAGGGCTGCACGGCGCGTGCGATCGAAGGGAAGCAGATTGCGAGGCAGACGAGTTCGTCGTTCTCATCGAGCAGCACCATCACGTTCTTCAGGTCAATGATCAGCTTGAAGTTCGCTATGAGCATCTTCTTCATATTGTCCGTGAACGGGACCGTGCCGTAAAGGTCTTCGTAGCACTGATCGAGCAGGGCGAAGAACGCACCGGCGTAGCGGTCAATGAAATCATTGACGTTGTCCGCGGGACCGTAGCGGAGCTTGTAGCGCTTCATTATAAAATCGGCCATCTTTTTGATCTGTACGTATGCTTCCGGCTTCACGCCGTCCCTGGCTTTTGCCTCCTCCGGAAGGTAAAGTTTGCTCTCTACCCAGTCGATCTCTTTTTTATATCCGGCCTCTTCGATCAGTTTTGCGTAGTATTCGAAGTTGTATTGTTCTTCGAACGTGGACAATTGATCGAATCCTTCTACGAGCAGGCCTTCGCGCTCGAGGTCGGAGTAGCCCAGAGGCCCGCATACCGTATCCATTCCGCGTTCGCGCGCCCAGTTTTCCAACGCGTCAAACAGCGCTTTTGCCGTTTCGGCGTCGTCAATGCAGTCGAAGCGCGTGAATCTTGCTCTTTTTTCTCCGTTCTTTTCGTTGGCCCCCCGCTGGATTATTCCGGATATCCGCCCAATCACGCGCCCTTCGTCGTACGCAAGGAAAAATGAACTTTCGCACGTGTCGTGGTACGCGTTTTTATTGCCGAAGATCTTCTTTTCATCCGAATAAAGCGGGGGAACGAAGTATTTGTTCCCCGAGTAGAGCTTCAGCGGGAAATCGATGAACGCCTTGCGCTGAGCCCTTGTGAGTACAGGTTTTATAGTTACCATAATTAGCGGTGATCTGCTTGTTTAATGTTTATCTGTGGTCCGTGTTATCTGTTCTTATCCGTGCTTATCTGTGGCTTACGTGGAAGCTGAGTCCTACTGCGTTCGGTCCGCAGTGGCTTCCGGCGGTGGGGTTCGTGGGATAATCGAGTATAGTTAATTTGTCGCCGTAGCGCTCTTTGAGCATCTCGCGGATCTCTTCGACAAGGTCCGGAGAGTCGGTGTTTCCGATGATCACGCGGTGCTTCTCAACGTCCTGGCCGCGCTCGTCAATAAAGCTTACAAGTTTTTCGAGCGCTTTTCTGCGGCCGCGTACGGTGCCGAGGCTTACCATCTTTCCTTCTTCGTTCATATAGATGACCGGCCTTACGCCCAGGAGCGTGCCCATCGTGGCGGCGAGACCGCTTACGCGCCCTGAACGGCGGAAGAATTTGAGGTCGTCAGCGAAGAAGTACGTGCCGAAATGGAGCACTTCTTCTTTAGCCCATGCGACTATTTCTTCTGCGCTTTTTCCGGCCTTATACATGTCGCCGATCTCGAGGCAGAGGTTCAGGCTGCAGGTGGTTATGCCCATCGTGTCGATCGACCAGAATTTGCGCTCCGGGTATTTTTCCTTAAGGCGCGCGACCGCCTTATCCATAGCGTCGAAAGTCACCGTCATTGCCCGCGAAAAATGTACGTAAAGGATGTCGTTGCCCGCGGCAAATTCCGGCTCGAAATACTGTTCGTATCTGGCTTCGCTGATCGCGCTCGTGGTGGGGAGTGCGCCTTCGCGCAGCGTGTCGTAAAATGCGTGGATGTCGAATTCTTCCGAGTCTTCGTAGGGGTAGACCGTCTTTCCGTCGGTCGTGAACGGCATGCTTATGAGTTTGTATCCGTATTCCGCGGCGAGCTTCGGCGTTACGTCGGTGTCGGTGTCGGTGTAAAGTGTGAGCATATGAATTTCCTCCGTTGTTATTGAGTTTCTGATTCAGTTTTTAATTAAGTTTCTAATTAAGTTTCTGATTTAGTTTCCGGTCGGGTTTTTATTCAAAAATCAATATATAGTCGTAGACCGGCTGGCCGCCGTCAATATATATGAATTCGGTGCGTTTGTACGTGCTCTCGAGCTTTTCCAGAAGATCCGCGGCTTCTTCCTCTCCGACGGCCGCTCCGCCGATCACGAGGACAACGTCGCACGACCCGGCTTCGAGTGCTTCGCACAGTTTGAGCGCCGCTGCGCCGCGGTTTTTTTCGCACGCGTAAACGAGCTCGTCGGTGAAGCCGATATACTCGTCCTTATGTACTTCGATGCCGTCGATCACCGTATTTCTGCTGGCGGGGGCAACGTGTGCCGTCACCGCCGCGTCTCCGATCTCTTCGCACCGGGCGACGATCTGTTCGGGATCTTCAGAGGATACGTCGAGCATCGAAAGGGCGGAATAACCGGCGCCGATCGAACGTGTATTGACCACGAAAACCTTCGAGCCCATATAGAGTTCCGCCGCCTGCTTCGCGGTCAAAATGATGTTGCTGTTGTTGGGGAAGAGCAGGATATTGTCCGCGCGGATCGTGCGGAAAGCCTTCAAAAAATCGGCCGCGGACGGGTTCATGCTCTGGCCGCCGTCAATGACCGCGTCAACGCCGAGCGATGCGAACGTGTCTTTTATTCCTTCTCCCGCCGCGACAGTTACGGTGGCAAATTTTTTATGCGGTTTGGTGCGGAGCTCGAAGTCTGGCGCTTCGCTTTCTCCGGTGGGGCCTGAATTTTCTCCCGCCGCGCCTCTGCCGTCATCCTCCGGATCGCACACTCCCTCCATGTTTTCGTTGTGCTGGAGCGTCATGTTTTCGATCTTTAGCGTAAGGAATTCGCCGAATTGCTGGGCGTAGTTCAGTATATTTCCGGGATTCTTCGTGTGAACGTGAACTTTAACTATAGAGCCGTCCCTGAAGCATACGACTGATTCTCCGACGTCGCTGAGGTAGCCGGAGAGCAGGCCTACGTCGAACGTTTCGAGGTCAACTTTCGAGCGCTGCAGTCTGAGCAGGAATTCTGTGCAGTAGCCGAATTTCAGCTCGCTGTCTTCCGTAAATTTCGACAGATCGGGAGTGTTCGGGGCGCTTTCGGCCCTGGCTTCGTGCGTGCCGGTGCCGCTGTTTGCGTTTTGTGTGCCTGACGACTGGGCGAACTCGCCGCGGAGCACCTTCACCATGCCTTCTATTATGTACATCAGGCCTGCGCCGCCGCTGTCAACGACTCCCGCTTCTTTCAGGACAGGGAGCAGTTCCGGCGTGCGTTTTAATGAATTTTTAACTTCCGCCAATATCGTATCGAAATATGCGTCGAGCGAGGTCGCTTCGGTCGAGTCTTTGTTTGCGCGTTCAACAGCTTCGCGTATGACCGTGAGCATCGTGCCTTCCACCGGCTCCGAGACCGCTTTATACGCTTCTTTTACGCCGCATTCGAGCGCCCGGCCCAGGCCTTTTGCGTCTGCCGTGACGGTCCCTGAGAATCCGGCGGCAATGCCCGCGAAGATCCGGGACAATATTACTCCGGAGTTTCCTCTCGCGCCCAGCAGCATTCCCGATGCGGCCCTGGAGGCAACTTCTTCGAGTGTTTCGTCGTGCAGTCCGGCGACCGCGTCGAAGCCGGAAGATATCGTCGACAACATATTATCTCCCGTATCTCCGTCGGGGATAGGGAATACATTCAGATCGTTTACGAGCTGGCGGTTTGCGTCAAGCGTTTTAACGCCTCCGCCGAGCATATTTACAAACATTGTTCCGTCAACAGTATTGGTCAACGTCATTTCCTCCGGTTGCAACCAGTTTTGTCAAAGGATACCACAATGGCACGGATTTTTCAAGCGGTAAAAGAGCGAGGAACAGGGACGTCCAGAGTTAAGAGTTCAGAGTTCAGAGTTCAGAGTTCAGAGTTAAGGCGAAGCGGCCTCGTTGCTCATTTAGACGGCCGCAAAAGGCGAACCGAATGATAGCACGAATTTTGGGTCTCATGCGCTCCCTACATTAACTCGCATTTCGGTCAAACAAAATTCTTA
>JAFWQX010000157.1 GCA_017508875.1 Clostridia bacterium
ATATTGTCCATAGTCATACAGTCCTTTGCTTTAGGTTTTGGTGCAATATAATTTTAAGCTTTTGCTGTATGATTTGGAAGAGGCTCCGGCCTCTTTCTTTTTTTTGACCGGATCCTCCGCCCACTAAAATTATACTCTGAGATAGCCTCTTGCACGAAACACTGAAGCGGCTCTTGCACAAAACATAAAAATGTCTTATTATTCTGACGTCGTTTTGACCGGATACCGGTACGGCATGGATATTGATCATCAACGGAGAGCAGCACGATGGGAACGATCGGAGCGTTTGTTGTCAACAGCATACTTCTCGGGGTCGGACTGGCTATGGACGCTTTTTCCGTGTCGCTCGCCAACGGCCTGAATGCAACGAAATTGACCCGCGGAATGCGCGCCGCCATACCGCTCACATTCGCCTTATTCCAGTTTCTGATGCCGTTGACCGGCTGGATATGCGTTCACGGTATCGAAGAAACGTTTAAGGCATTTCAGAAGTTCGTGCCCTGGATCGCACTTGCACTGCTTCTGTTCATCGGAATTAAGATGATTATCGAAGGGATACGCAATAAAGGCGAAAGCGAAGAAGAGACCACGGTGCTGAAACCGCAAACGCTCCTTATACAGGGCATTGCAACGTCGCTCGATGCGTTGTCAGTGGGATTTACGATCGCGGACTACCGTTTCAGCCGCGCTCTTGCCGCATGCCTGATCATCGGAGCGGTAACGTTCGTTATCTGTTTCATCGGACTGAGGCTCGGGCAACGTTTCGGTACGCGCCTTTCGTGGAAGGCTTCTGTTCTGGGCGGAATCATACTTATCTGCATAGGGATAGAGATATTCATCACAGGGCTTTCAGGCCTTTGAATATGAAGGAAGGCGGGATTCAAATGGAATTAAACGGCAGTTCATTATTTGACGTGATTATTTTCGGCGGTCAGAGCAATATGCAGGGTCAAAGCGAAAGGCTGATCGACGAGGGAGAGATCGCCGGTGCGTACGAATATAAAATGCTCCGTAACGAATTTGTCCCGCTGAAAGACCCTGCAGGCGAAGACATCAGACCTGACGGCACTGCCGGAGTACCGTATACGGATGAGCTCGGGGACGCCTGGCACCCGCAGACCGCACTGGGCAGCGCGGCGTACGGTAATTCCACCCTTCTTCCGGCATTCGCAAAAGAATACACCCGCCTTTCAGGAAGAAATATGATCGCGGTGCATGCGGCAAAAGGATCGACGGATATGGCATGCTGGCTTCCGGGAACGACCGGGTACGCAGCGATCGTCAATAAAACGGTCAGAGCCGTAAGTGCCGCGAAGGAGCGCGGCTTTACAGTCGGCAACGTGTATATGGTATGGCTTCAGGGCGAAAGTGATGCGATCATCGGTAAAGCAAAACAGGTTTACAAGGAAGAACTGGCGAAATTCGCAAACGCGCTAAAAAAAGACGTTGACCTTGAAAAAATCGGAGTAATCCGCGTGGGACATTTCACGAACGACGAAAAAGATACGGAAATAATTGACGCCCAGGACGAAATTTGCGAAGAAAACAACGACTTCATAATGCTCACGCGCATAGCGACCGAACTTAACAACGATCCCGTGTCAATGAATCCTTTTGTCGGCGGTCATTTCAGCGCATCCGGTCTTCAGAAACTCGGCGCCGGCGCCGGAGCCGCGCTCGCCTCATACATAAAAAGCAAGACTAACAGCAAGACTATCTGAGGAAGCTCTCGCACTTCCCGATTATTTCCCGCACGAGCGCAGTTTCATAATTTTCAGCTTTCCCACTGAGCCCCTTTAGCCGCTTCGAAGCGCGCAGCATCACTTTTCGGTAGTAGTACTTAGGCAGCGTGCCGGATACCCCGGTAAAATGCTCCGGGATAAAGAATTCCTGCTCCTTAAGTCCGTCGCTTACAAACGAAAACGGGCTGTTTTCACCGGTATAAACGCATGAAACGATCAGATAGATCATTCCGTCTTCGCGCACGGGACATTCGCGGCGCAATATAAAAGAACGCGAGCATACCATCCTGCGCACGTATTCATCGTGCGTATTCGGGCAGAGGACCAGTCTCGTCCCCGGGGTAAGTTTTCCGCTTTCGATCGCTTTGGTAATTATCTCACAGATAAGCATTCCGCCCATTCCTGCGATCGTTACGGTATCAGCCTCGCCCGGTTCCAGTCCGTCCAGACCGTACGCAAGCCTTGCGGAAACATTGGCCCCGGCGCCGTACGCTTCAATATTGGCGATACATCTGTCCAGAGGCCCTTTTCTGAGATCGCAAGCCACCGCTTTTTTCGCTTTACCGCACATTACGGCGCGTACCGGCAAAAGACCGTGGTCGGTTCCTATATCAGCGATGCATTTTGAGCGCGGGCACAGGGACAATACTTTATTCAGCCTGCGCGACAGTTCGGGACCTTCCAAAATGAATTCACACCTTTCCGCCGCACAGTTCAAGTACACGTTCGGTAAAAGCGCGGGCAATTACGGCAGTATCACCGCTCAATTTCCCGACAGTTTTTCCTTTCTCAAAGACAAGTACGCAGCCGTCGCCTCCCGCAAGGCCGATATCCGCGTCCGAAGCCTCCCCCGGCCCGTTAACGGCGCAGCCCATGACAGCCACTTTAAGCGGCACTTTTACCGCACCAGCTCTTTCGGCTTCACAAAGCTCTTTTTCTATTGCCCCGGCGAGCCCGATAAGGTCTATCTGCGTCCTTCCGCACGTCGGGCAGGATACGAAATCGATCATTTTCTTTCTTCGAAGGCCGAGTGCGGTCAATACTTCCCCGCCGACAGTCACTTCTTCTTCCGGGTCTCCGGTCAATGACACTCTTATAGTATCGCCGATACCGTCGTTCAGCAGGATCCCGAGGGCAAGGCACGATTTGATCGTTCCGCTCCTGTAAGTACCCGCCTCCGTAAGGCCGATATGCAGCGGGTAACGGTATTTAGAAGCGAGCAGCCTGTATGCCTTCACAGCAGTATTAACGTCTGAAGACTTTACCGAAATACAGATATCGCCGAAATCGAGCGCCTCGAGCAGCGCCACGTGCCCTTCCACGCTTTCGACGAGCGCTTCGGCGCAAGGGCTTCCGTATTTTTTTAAAATAGCTTTTTCAAGAGAACCGCCGTTGACGCCGATACGGATCGGGATACCGCGCTCCTTCGCCGCCGCCGCAACTTTCCTGACACGCTCGATCGAGCCGATATTGCCCGGATTAATACGGATCTTGTCCGCACCTGCCTCGATAGAAGCGAGCGCCAGCCTGTAATCAAAATGTATGTCGGCAACGAGCGGAATACTGATCTGCTTTTTTATCGAAGCAATAGCGCGCGCGGCTTCCATATCCGGCACAGCGACGCGGACAATATCGCACCCGGCCTTTTCGAGCCTTTTTATCTGCTCTGCCGTCGAGACCGCGTCCGCAGTTTTTGTATTAGTCATCGACTGGACGGCAACGGGGCTGCCGCCGCCTATATAAATGTCGCCGATCCGTATTTTTACTGTATCACCGCGTCCGAACATACACTATCACCCCAGCGGAGTTCCTTTGATAAGCCTCAGGATATCGTTACCGGCGACAATGATCGCGAGCAGGATCAGCAGGCCGAAGAAGATCAATGAGAGGATGTTCTCGACTTTTGGAGAAACTTTCTTTCCGCCTCTCAGGAGTTCGATGACAATGAACAGCAGTTTTCCGCCGTCGAGTCCCGGAAGCGGGAGCAGGTTCACTACTGCGAGGTTTGCACTGATAAGCGCCGTCATCTCAGCCAGTGCGAAAAATTTGCTCGCTGCGGGCGCCTGAACGGTGACAACGGAATTGACTATCCCCGTTATGCCTATCGGCCCTGAAAGCGCCCCGAGCCCGAGTTTGCCGGTGATCAGGAACCAGATGGAAAGGAATACTGATTTTATAAGCGAGTGAACGTAGAGCACGCTGTTTCCGAGGATCTTGAAGAAGCCCCCGCGCTCGGCGTACGTGTATGAAAAGCCGTATTTGGAGAACTGAGCGCCGCTGTTGTAATATTCGATGAATGCATCTACGTATTCTTCATCTGTCATCGATTCAGAGAGGCCTGTGCGCCGTTCTGTCCTTCCCGAACCGGGTACCGAGTGATCTTCCCAGGTAGTTACGTAAAGGCCCTTAACGCCGTCTTTAACGCCGTAATAAAACTCGGTTGCTTTTCCGGAAGCATAATCAAGCGTGATCGTAAGCGCCTTGTTATTGTCCCAGAAAGAAGTGAGAGTTCCGAGCTCGGTGCGGGTCTTATACTTCCTGCCTGTCAAACTGTAAACCTTGACCTCGGTACTGATAGTGCCGGGATTCTCTTCCTTGTCGTCGCCTTCGTTCTCTTTTACCTGTATATCTTTTTCAAAACCGTATTTTAACTTAGTCCCGTCTTTCTTGCGCACTGTGAAGGTGGTCTTGGGCGGCTCTCTCACGTATGCGTAGAGGGAGTAGTCTACCGGCGTGGTTATGTTCTGCCCGTTGTACTGAAGCACCTCGTCTCCGATCTCGAGCCCGGCGATCGTCATCGGCGCGTCTTCTCCGACGTTGCTTACTTTGCGTGTATCGTAGCCGTTAAACGCGAAGATGATGGAAACGATCAGGAGGGCGAGGATGTAGTTCATCGTAACGCCTGCCACGAGGACGAGGGCGCGGATATACCAGGGTTTGGTGAAGAAATTACCGTCCTTGGGGTCGGGGGCTTTTTTTTCTTTGACTTCGGCGTCCTCAACTTCTGCGCTCCCGCCGTCCGAGTTCTCGCCGTCCGCATTCTCCCCGCCTGTGTCCTCGACTTCGCCTTCGAGGGCACAGAATCCGCCGAAAGGCAGCGCTCTTATAGAAAACAGCATGCCTGTCTTCTTCATTTTGCGCTGAAACAGCTTAGGACCCATGAAAATAGAAAACTCGTTGACCTTGATCTTGAAGATGCGTGCAACGATAAAATGGCCCCATTCGTGCACTACGACCAGCACGCTGAGGATAAGGATCATTATCAAAATACTGATTACTACGGACAATTCGTTGACCTCCTTACGTAATCTCTTGCCCCGCGGTCGGCCGCGAGCACGGCGTCGAGCCCGGGAGCTTTATCAAGTTCTTTGCAGGACAATCGCGCAGATGCGTGGGCTGTCATTGCCCCTTCCACCAGCTCGCTTATACCCGCGAAACTTATCTTTCCTTTCAAAAACATTGTCACAGCCTCTTCGTTTGCCCCGTTCAGCACGGCCGGCATCGTTCCGCCCGCATGCGCGGCATCGTACGCAAGCTTCAGGCACCTGAACACGTCGGTCCTCGGTTTCTCGAACGTGAGGCTTCCAAGCCCGGTGATATCGAGCCCGGGCCTTGCGGTGCTTCCTCTGTAAGGATACGTGAGCGCAAGTTCTATAGGGGTCTTCATGTCAGGTACTCCGAGCTGCGCCATCACGCTTCCGTCGGTGAATTCGACCATGGAATGAACGATGCTCTGCGGATGCACGGCCACGTCAATGTAGTCCGGCCCCATGCCGAAAAGATGCATTGCCTCGATCACTTCAAGCCCTTTATTCATCATCGTCGCGCAATCGATCGTTATTTTTCCGCCCATCTTCCAGGTGGGATGATTGAGCGCCTGTTCCGCCGTCACGTTATTCAGTGCGTCTTGCGTATAAGTTCGGAAAGGACCTCCCGAAGCGGTCAATATCAGTCTCCTCACGGAGCGTTTTCCGCCGCGCATCGCGCTTTTCAGGCACTGAAATATTGCCGAATGTTCGCTGTCAACGGGTATTATCTTCACTTTTTTCTCTTTCGCGCGCTTCATTACGATCTCGCCTGCGGCGACAAGTGTTTCTTTATTCGCAAGTGCTATATCGGTGCCCGCGTCAATGGCGGCGAGTGTGGGCATTAGCCCGCGCATTCCGGAAATTGCGGTGACAAGCATGTCCATACGTCCCGAGGCACATTTCGTAAGCCCGGATTCGCCGTGAAATACTTCGAGTCCGCGATATTTTCCCTGCAGCCAGCGGGCGGTCTCCTCTCCTGCCACGCAGACAGCCTCAGGAGAAAACTCTTCTATCTGTTTCGATATAAGGTCGCGGTTATTTCCACATGCGAGCAATTTTACCGAATAGTGAGGATTGGAACTGCTTTCCGGAAGCGAATTCAGTTCGCGGATAACGGAAAGAGTCTGCGTGCCGATCGAGCCTGTAGAGCCTAAAATACCTATTGACCTTACCATCACATTACGAGCCTTACAAAATAGTAGACGAACGGGAAAATAAAGATCAGACTGTCGAGCCTGTCAAGCACCCCGCCGTGCCCCGGAATAAGGTTGCTGAAATCCTTGATCCCCGCGTACCTTTTTATCATTGACGCCGCCAGATCGCCCACCTGGGAAAGGAAGCCTATCACGAGTCCGATCACCGGATACCAGTAAAGCGCCAGTTTCGTGAACCAGCCCGTATAAATAAACAGTACTCCCAAGATAACAGAGGCAATTATAGAACCGCCGAATGCGGCGATGCTGCCTTCAACCGATTTTTTGGGGCTGACAGCCGGAATAAGTTTGTGCTTTCCGATCCTGGATCCCACTTCGTACGCAGCGGTATCGGCAGCGACGTCCGTAAGCATAGCGAGCAGCAGTATGAACAGGCCGCCCTTCCCTCCGTCAAGTTCGCGCAGAGAGAATGCGTAGCTCGTGAGGAAAGTGACGTACACACCTCCGAATACCGTTACCGCGGCATCTACCGGCGTATATTTATTATGCTTCAGTACCATTACGGTCAATATAACAAGCAGTAATACGATGCAAAGAGGCCCGGTCCAGCTGAATCTGTACGGGTCAACAGCGTTTTCCGCCGCCTCCGCCGTTCCGCCCGTTTTCATCTGCCATACGTCCTTTTTAAAGGGCAGATAGATGTGGAATATGTCCGCTTCGCCGAATATGACCTGGAGTGCGAAAATAAGTGCGAAACAAAAGCCGGGGATTTTAAGCGGCCTGAGCTCTTTTTGCTCAAACGCTCTGAATACTTCGTACAATCCGCCGCAGATACATAAGAACACAAAAGCGCCGAAAACATATCCTCCGAAAACGATAGCGGTTATCGATATTGCAAGCAGTATTATTGCTGAAATAACTCGTTGTTTTCTCATTGAATCGGTATCCTTTCAGCCGCGCGCACCTGCGGAAAATATCATGATCCGAGCATACAGTATACGCGCTGACCAGGGTTTTATTATATGCCGTCTATTTTCCGTATCTGCGTTTTCTCGACGCATATGCGTTCACGGCTCTATCCAGTTCGTCATCGTCAAAGTCCGGCCAGAGCCTGTCGGAAAAATACAGTTCCGAATAAGCGGACTGCCAGAGGAGGAAATTGCTGAGGCGCTGTTCGCCGCTCGTTCGAATTATAAGATCCGGATCCGGGACCTGTTCGTAAAGCGCTGCGGATATTGCTTCTTCGTCAATATTTTCGGGATCGAGTCCGTCTTCTTTCACGCTGTGCGCGAGTTTTCGCACGGCGTGGACAAGTTCGTCTCTCCCTCCGTAGTTGATGCATATCACGGCCGTCAGCTCTTTATTCGCCGCAGTCTTCTTTTCCGTCTCTTCGATCGCTTTTTTCAGCTCAGGCGAAAGCGCCGATCTGTCCCCGCTTATAAGGAAGCGTACCTTATCTCTGTACCCGCCCATCTGCTTTTCTACGTCAAGCAGTTTTTCGAGCAGGAGCTTCATGAGCGCCCCTACCTCGGCCTGCGATCTTTTCCAGTTTTCCGTGGAAAAAGCATAGAAAGTGACGTATTTTACGCCTATGTCGGTACAATGGGCCATAAGCTTCCTGAACGCTTCTACCCCGGCCTTATGTCCGGCTGCCGCAGGGAGCATCCTCTTCTTCGCCCAGCGCCTGTTTCCGTCCGGTATAACGGCAATATGGCGCGGCACCTCTGAAGGCGCCCCGCCATCTGATTTTTTATCATTTAAAGCGGCATCCGTGTTCCCGATAGCAGCTGCAATATCCGGGCCAGCGGAGATAATTTTATCCGCCATAATCAGATCTCCATCAGTTCCTTGTCTTTCGCAGCTACTACTTTATCGATTTCGGCGATGTGTTTATCGGTAAAGTTCTGGATCTCTTTTTCGCTGTCTTTCTGTTCGTCTTCGGTGATTATCGATTTCTTTTTCTGGTTCTTAAAGAATTCGACAGCTTCGCGGCGAACGTTGCGTACCGCGGTCTTTGCGTCCTCGCCGTACGTTTTAGTCAGTTTGGTAAGCTGCAGACGGCGTTCCTCGGTAAGCGGCGGGAAAATCAGTTTGATGGACTTTCCGTCGTTCTGAGGGTTGATTCCGATGTCTGATTTCTGTATCGCTTTTTCGATCTCTTTCAGTGCAGAGCCGTCCCACGGAGTTATAACGAGGAGTCTGGCCTCAGGCACTGCGATACCTGCTATCTGATTAATGGGCGTATCAGTACCGTAATACTGAACCGTGATCCTGTCTAATATAGCGGGATTTGCCCGGCCCGCACGGACGGTATTCATCTGCTCTTTTAAAAAGCTGATCGTTTTATCCATTTTCTCGATGAACTGGTTGTAATCGTCTTTGTTAAGCATATCCGGTCACTCCTTTTTAATAATAAAACTTTTATGGCAGTATTTTAGCATATTCCGGCGCCGTTGGCAAGTAAGCCACTGTTAACTTACTTTGTGCGCTCGCTTTTCTCAAACTCGCTCATGAAATCGATCAGGCGGTCAACGCCTTCCTCGGGCATCGCGTTATATATTGACGCCCGCATCCCGCCAACGCTTCTGTGGCCTTTAAGGTTCTTGAAGCCCGCGCTCTCGGCGGCGGCAATAAATCTCGCGTCCAGGTCGTTGTCCCCCGTTACGAACGGAATATTCATTATCGAACGGTCAATGCCGCTTACCGTTGCCCTGAACATGTCGCTGCCGTCAAGGAACGCGTAAAATTTTTCGGCTTTGCGCCTGTTCACCTTCGCGATCGCCTCTACTCCGCCGAGGTCGCGCAGCCATTCGAGCACGAGTTTGCACATATATATCGCGTACGTAGGAGGCGTGTTGTAGAGCGAACTGTTCTTTATATGGGTATCGAAGTTCAGCATGACCGGCAGATCTTCCGGCTGTTTGCCTAAAAGGTCGCGCCTGATTATAACGATCGTGAGACCGGCCGGACCGAGGTTTTTCTGCGCTCCGGCAAATATGCAGCCGAATTTTGTAACGTCCACGGGCTCTGACAATATGCACGATGACATGTCTGCCACTATAGGCGCTTTGCAGGGCGGGATTTGGGTGTATCTCGTGCCGTAGATCGTATTGTTCCAGCACACGTGTACGTAATCCGCGTTGTCGTCAAACATTTCGGGCGTCAGTTTCGGGATATACGTAAACGTTTTATCCTCCGAAGATGCGACGACGTGAGGTTTGGCAAGCTTTTTAAGCTCTGCGTATGCCCTGTTCGTCCACATGCCGGTAAGCACTATATCGACTGTTCCGCTGCCGCAAGCCAGGTTCATTGGGAGCATGTCGAACTGAAGCGACGCGCCTCCCTGCAGAAACAGCACGGCATATTCCTCCGGAATACCCATAAGCTTTCTGAGCAGGCTTTCCGCCTCTTTTATAATGGCGTCGTAAACTTTCGAGCGGTGGCTCATCTCCATAACGGACATGCCGCTGCCCTCGTAGTTCAGCATTTCTTCTGCGGCTTTTTTAAGCACCGGCTCCGGCATCACGGCCGGACCGGAAGAAAAATTAAACACTCTGTCGAACATTGATTGACCTCGATTCTGTGCGGGTAGAAAGGTTCAGTTAAGAAATAAGCGTCCCGATTGGCTCGCCGCAGACGGCGCGGATGATATTGTCCGGATCGCTCACGCCGAAAACGTGGATCTTCACACCGTTGTCCCTGCAAAGAGACGCGGCGGTGGAATCCATTACCTTGAGATTTCTGGCGAGCACTTCGTCGTGCGTAAGTGTCGAGAATTTCTTCGCGTTCGGGTTTTTAGCAGGATCCGAATCATATACGGCATCGACGTTTTTAGCGAGCAGTATGACGTCGGAATCGGTCTCTACAGCTCTGAGCGCCGCGGCCGTATCCGTCGTGAAGAACGGGTTTCCGGTGCCGCAGCCGAATATTACGACTCTGCCCTTCTCCATGTGTCTTACAGCTTTAGCCCGGATGTACGGTTCAGCCACCTGTCTCATTTCGATCGCAGTCTGTACGCGCACCGTAAGGCCCTGCTGTTCGAGGGCATCGGCGAGGGCAAGTGAATTCATTACGGTGGCAAGCATTCCCATATGATCGGCTCTGGTCCTGTCCATCGTGGGGCTCTGAGCTCCGCGCCAGAAGTTTCCGCCGCCGACAACTATTCCGACCTGCACGCCCATAGCGTGGATCTCGGCAATATGTTTGGCAACGTCCGTGAGCATTTCCTGACTGAGTCCGAAGCCACGTCCTCCGCCTTCGGGCTTCCCGGCGAGGGCCTCTCCGCTTACTTTAACCAGCACTCTCTTATAAACAGGTTTCTTTTCCATATAGAACGATCCTTTCATTTACGCCCCGCAAGGCGCTCAGCACGGCCTTCGCGGCCCTTTTTGTTTTAAAAAAAGGGGTTATGACTAACCCCTTTTGAAAAAAGCTTTTTTAAGATCACTCAGCGTCTTTCGCGATGCCTTCGCCGCGCTCGAAGCGGACGAAACGGCGGACCGTGATCTTCTCACCGATAACAGCTACGAGAGAATTGAGCAGGTCTTTAACCTTGATCTCGGGATCTTTAACGAACTGCTGCTCCATAAGGCAGTACTCATCATAGAATTTGCTGATGCGGCCTTCGACCATCTTATCGACGATCTTCTCGGGCTTTCCTTCGTTAAGTGCCTGCTGGCGAAGAACTTCCTTCTCCTTCTCGATATCTTCCTGAGGAACGTCTTCCTTGCTCACATACAGAGGAGAAGAAGCGGCGATCTGCATCGCTATATCTTTTACGAAAGCGCGGAACTTCTCGTTTTTAGCAACGAAGTCTGTCTCGCAGTTAACCTCGACGAGCACGCCGATACGGCCGCCGCCGTGAATATATGAATCAACGATACCTTCGCTGGCGACTCTGCCCGCTCTTTTAGCAGCCGCGGCAAGTCCTTTTTCGCGAAGCAGCACCGCTGCTTTTTCCATATCGCCCTCGGCGTCAACGAGCGCTTTCTTGCAGTCGTTGATCCCGGCAGAAGTTCTTTCTCTTAATTCTTTGATCATCTGAAGTGTTACTTCCATGGTATTTTCCTCCTATAATTAATCTCTTCGCGGCATTATTCGTTCTGAGCGGTCTCTTCAGCCTCAGCCTCAGCTTCAGCTTCCATAGCGGCTTCCATGCCTTCCTGGCCTTCGCTGCCTTCGATAAACGCGTCAGCCATCTTTCCGGCGATAAGTTTTACGGCGCGGATAGCGTCGTCGTTTCCGGGGATAACGAAATCGACTTCGTCAGGATCGCAGTTTGTGTCAACGATAGCGACTACGGGGATGCCGAGTTTTCTCGCTTCGGCGACTGCGTTCTTCTCTACTCTGGGGTCAACGACGAACAGTGCGGAAGGAAGTCTCTTCATATTGCGGATACCGCCGAGGTTCTTCTCAAGTTTTTCGCGCTCGTTCTTAAGCTGAGTGACTTCTTTTTTAGGAAGACGTTCAAACGTTCCGTCGGTCTCCATGAGATCGAGTTTGTTGAGTCTGTCAATACGCTGACGGATGGTCTTGAAGTTGGTGAGCATACCGCCGAGCCATCTGTTATTAACGTAATACTGTCCGGCTCTGACTGCTTCTTCGTAAATGGAATCCTTAGCCTGCTTCTTCGTTCCTACAAAAAGGATCGTTCCGCCTGCCTTCGCGATGTCGGAAAGGAAATAGTACGCTTCATCGATCTTTTTAACTGTCTTCTGCAGGTCGATGATGTAGATGCCGTTCCTCTCGGTGAAAATGTACTCCGCCATCTTCGGGTTCCATCTTCTGGTCTGGTGTCCGAAATGAACACCTGCTTCTAAAAGCTGTTTCATTGAAATAACTGCCATGTTTTTTCCTCCTTATTTTTGATCCTCCGGCCGCTTCTACTCCGCAGAAGAACTATAAAAGTCAGGATCCTGCGGATCCGCTGCCGTGTGTTCTTTGACAGCAACGGGCATTATACCAAAAACAGCGAAACGGTGCAACTGCTTTTTTCGGACGGGCTCTTTTCCTGGTTCCGTGAATTTTTTTAGACAATTGAGGATGCTCCGGCTTGAGTTTGCCGGCCGCAAGGCGTATCATGGCGGCAATTTCTCAAACATTTTAAAGTCTGTTTTCTGCGGCGCTGTCTTTTACTTCGCGGTCGGTCAACTTTGGCACACAAATCGGCTTTTTCGGGTTTTGTGTGCCAGCCGGGCGCTGTC
>JAFWQX010000019.1 GCA_017508875.1 Clostridia bacterium
ATTCGAATTCTCCTTCTTTGAGTGTACGTCCGTTGAGAATCTTCTTACCCTCAAGGCCGATCTTGCCTTTTGCTTCGTATTCGTTCACGAACTCGATATCCTTAATGTCGTCAGAACGGACGACCTCAAGTGTTCCGTCTTCGTTATCCGTAACTGTGATTATTACAGTATACTTGACTTCGGAGTACGTTACACCGCCGAGGTTTCCGAGTTTCTCGACTACAGTGTACTTATGAGTTCCGACTTCGTCGATCTTACCGTTGCGGATGAACTCAAGATCGGTAAATACGATCTTTCCGTTTACGTCGTTCTTTACGGTCTGGAGGAGATTTCCGTCTTCGTCATAAAGCTCGAATTCGAATTCTCCTTCTTTGAGTGTACGTCCGTTGAGAATCTTCTTACCCTCAAGGCCGATCTTGCCTTTTGCTTCGTACTCGTTAACAAACTCGATGTCCTTAATGTCGTCAGAACGAACGACCTCAAGTGTTCCGTCTTCGTTATCCGTAACTGTGATTATTACAGTGTACTTGACTTTGGAGTACGTTACACCGCCGAGGCTGCCAAGTTTCTCGATTACAGTGTACTTGTGAGTTCCAACGTCATCGGTCTTGCTGTTGCGGATGTACTCAAGTTCGGTGAATACGATCTTTCCGTCAGCATCGTTCTTCACGGTCTCAAGGAGATTTCCGTTTTCGTCATAAAGCTCGAATTCGAATTCTCCTTCTTTGAGTTTACGTCCGTTGAGAACTTTCCTGCCCTCAAGTCCGATCTTGCCTTTTGCTTCGTAGTCGTTCTCGAATACGATGTCCTTAATGTCGTCAGAACGGACGACCTCAAGTGTTCCGTCTTCGTTATCCGTAACTGTGATAATAACAGTGTACTTGACTTCGGAGTACGTTACACCGCCGAGGCTGCCAATTTTCTCGATTACAGTGTACTTGTGAGTTCCAACGTCATCGGTCTTGCTGTTGCGGATGTACTCAAGTTCGGTGAATACGATCTTTCCGTCAGCGTCGTTCTTCACGGTCTCGAGGAGATTTCCGGCTTCATCATAAAGCTCGAATTCGAATTCTCCTTCTTTGAGTTTACGTCCGTTGAGAACTTTCCTGCCCTCAAGGCCGATCTTGCCTTTTGCTTCGTATTCGTTAGTAAATACGATGTCCTTGATGTCATCAGAACGAACGACCTTAAGAGTTCCGTCGCCGTTGTCCGACACTGTAACAATTACAGTGTACTCGACTTTAGAGTACGTTACACCGCCGAGGCTTCCGAGTTTCTCAACAACAGTGTACTTGTGAACTCCGACGTCTGTGAGGACGTACTTAAGATCAGCAAATACGATCTTTCCGTTTTCGTCGTTCTTCACGGTCTGAAGGAGATTTCCGGCTTCGTCATAAAGTTCGAATTCGAATTCTCCTTTTTTGAGTTTACGACCGTTGAGGACCTTCTTAGCCTCGAGACCGATCTTACCGTCAGCATCATAATCGTAGTTGTTGACAAACTTCGCTACAGAAGCTGTAACTGCCGATTCGCCCTCGCCGTGAGAGTAGGTGTGAGTCTCAGTAAGAACCCCGTCATTGTCAGTGACAACGATCGTGAGAGTCCATTCGGTCTCGTCAAACGTTACACCGTCAGGTGCAGGAGCGTTCTTAAGTTCTTTGATCTTGAACACGTACGTTCCGGCTTTGGTAAATGTGATCTCGCCGAAATCAGCGGTAACCAGAGCAGTCGAGCCGGCAGGAATGATCAGCTTGGTAATGTTGCCGTCAAGTTCCTCGCCGTTGACCGTATGTTTCGCAATGGTGAATCCAGTACCCGTCGCAGGTGTAAGTTCGAACGTGAATTCGAGATCTTCATACGTCGGGCCGATATTCATTGTCAGGGTCTTATCGACCTGAGGAATGACCTTAACAGGTTCGACAGTGTATTTGTTTGTAAACTTGAAGGTCGTCGTGATCAGATCGTCGTCCGCTTTTTCAACGGCCACATCTGCAGTATCGACTTTCGTAATAACAGCGTCTACCGTCTTTACAAGGACACCCGAATTTTCATCTTCCGGATCGGTGACCGTGATCGTAACTGTTACGTAATCATCGGCGTAAGTGATACCGGGAAGAGCGTTTGCGGGCTTAACCTCTTCGATCTTAAATACGTACGTGCCTGCTTTCGTGAACGTGATCTCGTCAAACAGTGCAGCGACGTCAGGATAAGTGCCTCCGGTAGAACCGGCAGGTACGGTGATCTCAACGGTCCAGAAATCGTTGTTGGCAATGATGGTCTTGACAGTTTCATCCATCCAGAAGCTGCCGTTTTTGGTAACAGAAACTGCAGTCATTCTAAAGACAAACGTCTTATCCTTAACCGTAGGCTCGCCTTCGCTCATAACTTTCTGCACCTGCGCCTGCCACTTTGTAGGTTCAGGTATATACTCGTTGATGAATACCGCAGAATCTGCTGCTTCGGGTTCTGCAGCCGCATCGCCCTGCTTAGCATAAGATTCGGTGGCAACAAGCTCCAGCGCCTCATTGTTGGAAACAACTACCGTGTATTCCCAGGTCGATCCATCATATATAATATGTGTATCTGTCCCGGCGGTCTCTGTGATAGTGAACTTGTACGTGCCGTTCTTGATGAAGTAAAGGTCATCAAAGAGCACGGTGCCGAGCGTCTCGCCCTTCTTAACTGTGATCGTCTTTGTCCAGGTCGAGGCTGTGGTTCCGTTCACCGTTCCGTCCGTAATGAAGGTCTTCACTGCAGGATCAGACGATGCATCCATCCAGTAGCTGCCGCCATCGACTACTTCGACTGCGGTCAATACAAACGTGAACGTAGTGTCATGTTTAAGCGGTTCGCTGTTCTCGCTCATGCGTTTGGTAACCTTCGGAGTCGTCTTAACAGGTCTCGGGTTCTCAACGGTAACCTGATCAGGACCCATCTCTGACGTCTTATCTTCAGAAGGAACCATAAGTGTGAACAAACCGTTTCCTAAATCTTCTATCTGTGTTCCGACAGTTTCATCTGCGGTAGCGACCGCTCCGAATCTGTCATAACCCTGAGGAGCTTCGATCTCTTTAACGTCGTACTCCTTCCACCAGTTGAGTCCGGAGACCGTGATCTTTCCGTTGGCATCCGTGACAAGTTCCGTGACAACGGTCGATGCGTCGACAACGGCGTCGTCCTTAACACGGATCCAGCTGCCGTCAACAAGTTCTACCAGCGCGTAAATTCCGTTCTGATAGCTGAAGTGCAGCGGGCTGCCGGAAGCCGGCGTTTCAGTTGCCAGGCGTTCTCCGATCGCGCTGTCGCCGTAAGGTCCGTAGATCTCGAACTTCGCGCCGCTGATCTTGACCTCGCCGTTGTCCAGCGCCTGTTTAACAATAATTACATCCCTGAACGTCTGCAGACCGATGTCCTTCGTCTTATCGATATTCGTTGAATATCTGATGAAGAACGGTTTGGTCACAAATACGTTGTTCGAGGTTCCGGCCTGATAGAAGTTATCATCAAGCACGTAGTTGTCAATGCTTTCGGTAAGGTTGAAGATGTCGGGATTGTCCGATCTGTAGTAGTTCGTACCCTTATCCGTAAGCTTGAAGATGTTCATCAAATCAGCGTTTCTGATCTCTGCGTTCAGCAGGTACCTTGCAGGCTCAAACGTTCTGAGTTTGTCCTTGATCAGGTTTCCGTCTGCGTCGTAGAGTTCTTCTTCGCTTACTACACCGTATGCGATCGCGCCGGGGATAAGTTCCTCGAACCTGAAGTGCTCGATCGACTCGCCGTAACCGATGTACTGATCAAGTCCAAGGTCAGTCTCAGACGTGCCCTGGCCTTCGCGAAGGTCGGTTATCGTGTATTTAGTCGCTTCGATCAATTCTCTGATGATCGCATATTTTGAATAATCTCTGCGGTTGCCGTTCGTGGTCCAGTCTAACGTACCCTCGGCATTCGCGTTTCCTTTGTTCTGTACTCCGTCCCAATCTTCGTCGATCCAGAGGTCGCCTTCAACAGAGACCGGCTTATCCATAAGAGTTACGGAAACCTGGTTGGATGTAAGCGGCTTATCGGAATCACGGTAGTTCATCCGGAAAATGTTGTTGTCGTTCTTGAACGCGAAGTCGTTGTTGAACTGAGTTCCGTCTGTCATGTTCGCGACTGTTGTCTGGTAGGAGGCAACGATGTCGGAACTGGGCTGAAGTTTAACGTCTTTGTCGAATACAATGATAAATGCTTTTATCGTTGTATAGTCAGTGATCTCATCCAGCGTCTTCCAGTTAGGATCAGCCGGGCGGTTGATGTTGTGATCGTCATTATTCCAGTATGTAGTAGCCTCGAGAGCATTTGTAAGAGCGCCCTTGCGGATGATCTGGAACGTTTGCTCGTCTTCCAGATCGACCACATCTTCCATAGTTCCTACATAATAGAACATTGTGTAAGTGTTTGCTCCGGTGCCTTCTGTGATAGTGGTATCGCCGTTCTTAACACCGAGCATTCCGCACCATACGGATTCCCATGAACTGAGACGTCCGTCATTCGGTTTTGCGAGAATATCGCCGATAATGAGTCTGTCAAGTGCTCTCGTGCTGCCGTTGTCAACGGTCAGTCTCCATCTGGTCCAGCCTACGGTACCGTAATTATAGTTGACATCGTCGTGGAATACAGTGTAGTCAAGAGGACTTGTTCCATCTTCTCTGGGCGGCACGTTTGTCCTTGTCGACATAGCGAGGAAGTACTTGGACTCTTCGTAACCGCTGTCTCTGTCGCCCTGGACCGCCTTCTTCAAGGTGATCTTGGATGCGTAGTTATAAGTTACTTCTGCTTTCGCGGGGACCCATACGTATTCGATCGGTTTATTATCCGATTCGTTGTAAGCATAGGATGCGAGGTCTTCATGCATACCGCCTTCACGGGTCTGAGCTACGTTGCCTGTTCCGCCTGCGTTCTCGTCCAGTTCCTTTGCGGCCTGGTCAAGAGTTCCGGGGATATTGCCGCCGGCATCCGTGAATCCGTATGCGTTCGGGTTATCAGTGGTATGGTAAGCTTTCTTTGCGGTCGAAGCATAGACGTCGTTTTCGATCTTATCGCCTTTATACATACCGGCGGATTCTTTGATATTCGCCTGGAAGTAGAGGTAGATGGTCGAGCCTGCTTCAATTACGCATTTCTTGTTGGGATCCGGGCTCTTCAGTTTGAAGATGACTGCTGTCTCGGCATCGCCGTATTGGTTTCCGTTTTCTTCATAGTATTGAGTGATTTTGCCGCTTCTGGTCTCGATCTCGATTTCATACTGCTCGTTATGGCCGTGAGTATTGGAGTCATATCTCACGCCGATGCCGTTATTGTAGTACGGATCGAAAACAACTCCGGTAGGAAGGATGTCGAGAATTACAGGGTCTACAAAATCTTCGTTGCCGGTATTTGAGATACCGATCTTATAAACTACGGTTCCGCCGAGTATGATCGTCTGGATCGTGGAGGTACCGTCGGTTGCTACCTTGGATACGGAGATCTTCGGCATTCTGAGCGGATTTACTTGAACGGTAACGTTCTTGTCGATATGTACCGAAGGTGCGGGATCGACCATGCCGCTGCCGTCTTCTTTCCACTGAGGATATACCATATCAAGTGAAGCGTGGTTGGTAAAGGAAGTAACTTCGTTGACAGGCTCATTTGCGTTGCCGTCGGGGAGCTTGTCGATAGTTACGTTAACTGTTATGTCTTCGGCGTAGAAGTTATACCCGAGAGCATACTTGCTGTTGGTAGCGTTGGATACGCCGTCGCTGTAATAATTGATCACGAAGCTCTGCACCTTGCCCCTGCCGGCGGTAGGTTTAACTTCGCGTGCCTCCGAAAGATCGTTGACAGTCTTAATCTCGGTCGTTCCGTCGGCAAACGTGAACGTTACTTTCGCGGAGACAACAGTGTTCTCAGGGATAGTAAAGTCAAGGTTGCTGTAATCCTGGCCTGCCTTTCCGATAACGACACTGTCGATCGAGTAAGTGGGCTGAGGTCCGCCGGTGTAATCGGCTTTCTTCTTCGTGAACGTGATGCCGCTGTCGGTAACGGAGAAGGATTCAAGTGCCTGGTTGTTGCTCTTTACAGTAGGTTTGATCGTGTAGATGACCTTGCGGCTTCCGGTAAGCAGGCTTTCGACCTTTTTCCCTACCACCGCGTTATCTGTATCGGCAGCTTGTACGGTATTGGTGATACCTTCTGAAGTGTTGTTAACGACATCCTTCACGAGGTCTGCTTCAGCTGCGCCGTAAACGTTCTTAAGAATGAATACAGGGGGCTTTGCAGAATCGAGCTCTTCGACGTCGAGGGTAACAGGAACTTCTACGTACCATACAACGCGATTATCATCTTTGTTAAGGGTGTTGTAGTTCTTTCCTGCCGAGCCGGAAGCGACCTTCGTTTCAACGATAATATACCTGCAAGTCGGATCCCAGTACTCTCCGCCATTTGCGGCAGCATCCCAGATACCGTATGTTCCACCGCCGGTATAAGTGTTGGCGGCATTGGTATATCCTTCGTATACAGGAAGGTTAACCGGTGTTCCGTCTTCGTTAACAGCTCCGATAAGCGCTTCTACGTTTGCATCGTTAATTACAAAGTCATCAGAGATCTTGTAAATGCTGAAGAATGCAAGAGGTACGATATTCTTAGGATACTGACCTGCATCCTGCTTAACGATCACAGGCTTGATCAGAGGCTTATTGTACGCTTTAAGGACGATAGTCTCGGGTTCTCTCGAGGAGACGATGACGAAGTAGTCCTTACCGTCGATCGTTACAACATCAGTCAGAAGAGTCTCGACCGCGTTCTCGCCTTCGCCGGTGATCCTGTAGATGCCGTCGAGTCCGAGGAACTTAGCCGCCCAGGCGGTCTCTGCTACAGCGTAAACCTCGCCGGGAGTCGTAAGGTAAGTAACCTTACCGGTTCCGTCAGTGGCGGTCTGAGGCAGTACGACCTCCCATTCACCGGTAGACGTACGGTGGTAGATCGTGAACGAAGCTTCGCCCTGACCTACGGTGTACGTTGACCCGTGAATATTATCATACTTCGTGATGATGAGCTTATTGCCTTCCGTATTGATCAGGATCTCATCGATGTCGTGAGAATCGGAATAGTCAATAACGTTCGTGAGCTTTCCGTCGATCAGCTGCGGCACTTCGACCTCAAGATACAGGTTGGTGTTGAGCAGATGGTCTTCAGGAGCTTTTGTCTCATAGATACGGTAGGTCGTAGGCGTTTCGCTGAGCAGCGGAATATCAGCGATGTAAGCCTTGGTAGCCGCGTCGTACGTGACGCTCGAACCTTCGACTTTCACCCAATCTTCTTCAGCGCCGGCAATGCCCGCGTTCCTGTCGTAGCGGACTTCGAATTCAGCGCCTGCAAGAGGATTGCTGAAGTCATTATTTTCGATATCGTCGCCGTCGTATTTCTTGAACTTCACCTGTCCCCACATGAACTTGTTCTGTGCGGTGACAACGATGCCGTCTTTCGTTACGGTTACCGGATAGAATCCGTCGGTTCCGGTTACTTCGGTGCCGTCTGCCAGGAACTTAACAAGTCCGAATGCACTTGCAGGCGCCACAACGGCTTCTTTTACGTAATAGGTCTCGCCCTGAGAAAGCTTGACGTCCGCGCCGTTCTTTTTGAACGTTACAGCCGTCGTGCTGACGGAAGTGAATGATGCAGAACCAAGAACTGTCTTCTTATCAGATGAGTAGAGATCAAGTCTTACTTTCCAAGGTTTGAAGATCGTCCAGGACTCCGCTGTTGCGCCGTCAGGATATACAAGTTCCTTCATGGCTTTCAGGGTTACCTTCTGGTAGTTTTTCGCACTGAATACAGCCTTCTCAACGCCGTCAGCAACGGTACCGTTGATCAGTGTCGTAACAGTTCCGGCCCAGGTCTCTACGGATGCAGCAAGACCGGTAACGGTAACAGTCAGGCCGCCGGTGACGATCACGAAGTAGATCACTTCTTTGCCGTCGGTGGTCTTAAGCCTGTCGTACCCTTCCGGTGCAGCGGTCTCTATGAACGCGTAGATTCCGGGGTCAAGGTTCGTAAGATCGTCGTTAGTAAAGTTCTCGCTCTTGCGGGCAACATTCAATACGCCGTTCGTGTCTGTCTTGAGCGTAGTGGAAGCGTCAGGGAATCTGGCGAATCCGGCCGCGGTCAATTCAGCTACGGTAGAGGGAGACTTGGTAAATACGTTCTTAAACTTGAATCCGCCATCTGCGTCAAGAGTGAACGGAAGGAAATAAGCGTTGAAGCTTGCAGTACCTGTGGTGATCGCATTGTTTCTCTCATCGACCTTGGTGATCTCGATCTTGCCCTGCTTCGGGTTCTTGATCGTCAACGACAGATCTGCGCTTCCCTCCGGAGTCAGATAGCTTGGCGTGATCGCACTGATAACAGTATCGCGCTCGGTCGCATCGCCGCTCGTTGCATACGTATATCCGATAAACGCGCCAGTGGTCGGATCGGCAAGGTTAGCCAATGCAGGATTCAGCGTGGTCAGATACTGCTGCAGATATGCGCTCGAATAACCGAGTTTGCTTTCCACAAGAACGTAGTTCCTCGAAGCCAAATATGTGAATGTAAGTTTTCCATTGGCGTTTGTTGAGGTTGTAGTTGTGGACGAGCCAGATTTCAATGAGAAGCTAGCGCCGTAAAGGGGATCTCCGTTAAGGTCTTGTTTGATCAAAGTCAGATCGACCTTTCTGGGGTTGTACATAGTAACGTGCTTCGTTGCTTCATCCACAGTAAAGATACGGGCATGAGGATGAGAATTCGCCGAAGTATGATCGGTCGTATTGTCATAATATGCCATCTCATAAACATTTTTGATGAGAGCCTTTGTGTTGCCAGTCAAAGTTGTATTATGGATGGTGCTTAACACATCATCAGGCAGACTGGTCTCATATATTCTGTACGTACCGGGGACCAGACCGTCCGGGAAAATGAATGCGCCTGCCTCGACAGTAACGAATTTAGCATCAGCGGCAGTAGTCGCAGGGGTGTTGGTCTTATAATTCCAGAACTCCCACTGGTTATTGTCCTTCTTGTGCTGCAGGTACATCGTCACGCCGGGAAGAGCTTCTCTCTTGATCGCTTCTTTCTGCTGAGCGTCGAGCTGCGCACTTGTCATACCGCCGTTTGCCGTCGTGGTGGCATTCGGCTCATAACCGTATTTATGAACGGTGACAAAGGTGTTGTGGATAGGATAGTCAACGATCCTGCGCTGGCTCTCATCGTCTCCCATGAAGAAATCATCAGGGATCCGGGCGTAGTTTTCCGCAGGCGTGACATACCATGCTGTTTCGGTTCCATCTGTAGCAAGCGTATACGGAACACCTTCAGCTTTATCATAAGCGCTCGTTACAAAGAACGCATCGTTGAATACCCAGGACGTGCCGTAAACGTTTCCAATGAGATTGAAGAAGCACAGATACATTTCATATCCGTTTTCATCATAGCTGTATCCTTCTGGGCAACCGGTCTCGACGAGTACCACCGGGATCCTGTATCCGGTATATGTCACGCCGTCCTTTTCAACTTCGAAAGGATAAACGACCAGCCCCTGGGCTGCGCCAAATGTTACATCTTTCTCGTAATCTTTAAGGGTGTATGTGACATTTCCGTTTGAATTGCTTATCACAAGCTGATACGTACCGCTCTGTGCCCAGGCCTTCTCAACCGGGGTCTGTCCTTCGGGAACCGGGTCTGCAGCGTCAAGGCCTGTCGTCAGAGTCGCAACGACCCTGCCGGAAGCGTCATTCAGTCTGACTTCGAAAGTCGTATTCGGAAGAGGCTTATATTGCTTTTTCCACTCTCCGGTCGTCCAATCGAACTCATCCTGCCACTTGGCAATACGGATGCTGGCAAGATAAATTACTCCATCGCCGGGGCCAACCGGGTGAGCATCAAGGATGTCATCGTAGTTGACTGTATCAATAGTGTAATTCATCTCTCTGGCTTCGTGGCCGGAGATAGTTATCGAATACTTGTTAGGTACATTTTCTCCCCAGTAAGCCTGCCAGAAAGTATACTTGAAATTCGGGTTGATCACACCGCCGTTCGGGCCTGCGTCTGTCTCGACCAGCAGATATACGTAATGATCGTCGATACCCTGGTCAACGTTCGTCATGAACTCGCCGACCTGGCGTTTTCCGTTCCATCCGTACTTAGTACCGCTGGTATAAGAACCGAGGAGCTCCCAGCCGCTGGTTTCCCAGTTAGCGGGATCGAACGTGACGCTGCCGGTATCTCCTGGCATTATGAATCTGTACAGTTCAAATACGGCATTGTCGTATTTTGTATCTTGCTTTCCGTCTCCATCCACATCATGATTAACTTCAGTATCGAAGATCGGAGCTTCATTATTGGAAGGATTGTATGTATCAGCGTCGAGCCACTTGGTGATGTCGAACTGTACCCAGTGGTTAGCGTTTACAAGTTCGTCGACTGTAAAGTCTTTCTTAGTTGTATCAGCAGACATCGTCGCGCTGGTCAGATAGCTCACGTTGTAGTTATCGATCTTATCAGCCGGAATGGAATCAGTATATCCGTCTTCAGAAGGATACTTGCGCCATTCGCCGTTTTTATTCGGGAACATGGTCGGATCGCCGGATTTCAGTTCGACGAGAGCATATTCCATATCGCGGCGTAGGCCGGAGAAGGATGCGGTACCATTCTCGTTTGTTCCTATAGAACTTACTAATTTCCAGACATTACCTTCTTTAACGAACAGACCGATCTCAGCATTTTCCATGAGATATTCCATCTGAGTGAATGCGTAATCCCACGTTCTGCGGAAGACCTTATTAACACTTACATTGACCTTGGTATGGTTAACCACCACAAGGTCGTTGCCGGAAGTATCCTTCGTTGTCTGAGTGTCGGGAGTAAGAGTGACGGTCTGGTCAGCGCTCGCCTGATAGTACTCATTCGACTGCGTGCCTGTCAGTTCCTCTGTGACCGTATAAACGATCAGATCGCCGTTTTCATCATATACGTCCAGGTTTTCAAAGACTGCCGCGCCGTTGCTGCCTGTGGTCTTCTCCGCGACCACTTCGCCGGCGGCGTTCTTGATCACGATCTTAAAGCCTTTGGCAAGAGTGCTGTAAACTTTTTTCAGCACCTTCAGGCTGCCGGTGTTCTTGATGTTCTTAAACTCGAACGCACAGATATTGTCAGTGCCGCTGCCGTCAAGCAGATTGGCTTTGCCGTTCGTGACGGTAACCTTTCTGAACGTCATTTCTTCACCGGTCGCGGATCCCACGTGTCCCTGGACATAATTGCTGTCAAGAGCAAAATACTTGTCAAAGTTCTCGTTGGGATCGAGGTATCCTTCCGGAACCGTCGTCTCAGCGATGAAGTATTCGCCGGCGGGAAGACGGACGTCGGAATCGACGTTGGAGTCAATGGCGTTCTCGGCTGTTACAGCTTCGTAATATACGTTGCCGTTGTCATCCGTTACCGCTTTGTAGACCGTAAACTTTGCTCCGTTTACGGTCGCGTTGTGCGTGTCTTTCTTCATGATCCTGATCAGAGGATCCTGATAGTTGTAGATCCTGCGCTCAACGGTCTTATCGACGCCTACGTCAGCGAAAGACAGAACGTAATCGTCGCCGGTGAGATCGATCGTACCGTACTTAGTGCCTTCTACAGTGGTCTCGACCGCCGTTCCGTTTGCATCAGTGTATGAATACAGGTAGTAGCCACCGGGAACAGACGATTCGTCAAACGTGTAGACCTGCCCGGGGACAAGGTAGAATACTTCGCCGTCTGCCGGAACTGAAATACCATTGAGCGAGCGGCCGTCGTTCTTCTGGTCGGCGGCAACTGCGCCGCTGGCAGTATAAACAGTGAATTTCGATCCGCTTACGTACGTTCCAGTATAGAAGTCATACTTCAGGATCTTAACAGGAATGAGCTGCTGGATGTTGTTGAGGACTGCCTGGGCCGCAGGCTGATCTTCCGGAACAGCGTTCGTCATAGAGGAACTCGAAGACATTACGGTGCTGATCGCAAGTTCAATGTAATCAACTCCGCCGATATTGACCAACGCGCCCGTGAGCGAATTCGTGTCAAGTTTATATCCGTTCAGAGCAACCTCTCTGATGAGATAATGGATCCGGTCATTGCCTTCATACAGCTTCAGGTTGCTGAAATCGACCCATACAGGCTGGCCGTCAGTTCCGCCGCCGATAGTAAAGCCCGTATAGTCTGTTATAGCTTCGAGCGTAGAAGTATCGGATCCTATATATTTATATAATGTAGCAGTCGTCGTCTTAGATGCATCGAAAACAAGCTTTCCGTCCTCTCCGACAGAGTAGAACTTCTTCTGAATATGTGCTTTTACAAGCTTGCGGTTGTACATATTCACGCTCTTATCCGCCGCAACAGTCACTCCGTTTTCCACTTTAGTCAGAGTAACAGGGGTCGTTTCCGCAGTTGTCGTGCTGCCCGTAGCAGGATCATAGAAGCCGGCCGGAATGGTCTCTACGAATTTATATTCGTAAGCAACACCGGCGTCGTTAAACGGAGGAAGCACTGCCGAGATCGTTCCGTTGGAGCCGACTTTAAGTTCTGTCTGGCCGTTGACGGTGATCGGGCCTTCCCAATTCTCAGTACCCTGTAATCTTCTGTAAAGACTAAAGGTTCCTGTGAATTTCGCGTTGGCCTTGGTCTTAAACTGTGCTTCGGAGATCGCCACCCACTTGGTAAGAGTAAGCGTTGCACCGTTTCTTCTGTTTACGAAGTTCAGGGTGATCTGCGCTTCCGTACTGTTCTCTGCGACAACAACAGTCTGTGGATTGGGATCCATCACGTATCCTTCGGGAGCCGACTCTTCAACGACCTGATACGTTCCGAGCGGAACGTTCCTGAACGTTGCTTTTCCGTCGTCGCCTGTCTTAGCAGTGATCTTTTCACCGTTGGTATCATAGATGTAATTTCCGCTTGCATCCTTAAGAGCGAACACTACGTTTTTAACGGGATTATCTCCGTCGTCCTTTTTAACGACTATGATCTTACCGCGGATCTCTTTATTTACGAAATCGAGAGTGCATTCTTCGCCCTCGGAAAGGTGCTTGTATACTTCGTGGTGATCCACGGAGAGATTATTATCAGTCCACCCGTTATCCTTCCCGTTATTCACGATAAGCGACTCAGGCACCATATAGCCGAGCTGTTCGGCCGACAGAACTTCATCGATTTTATAGGTATGGCCAGGTGCGAGATAATAAGTTACGCCCCTTTCCAGCGTTGCAGACGCTACGTTGGTCATTCCTTCGATCGGAACGTAATGCGGAGCCGGACTTTCACGGTACTCATAAACCGTAAACGTGCTGAGTTCATCCGAAGAGATCTTGAAAACGATCTCCCCGTATCTGTTATCGTACGGGTTGAGCACATTACCTGCGGCGTATTCACGCAGATCTTTTCCGATCTTAACGGAAGCCGGTTCGGTCACAGGCAGTGGGAGATCCTCAGGATAGTAAGGAGTTTCGTTTCCGCTCGCTTCAGGAACTTCCGCCAGTTTATATCTCGTAACTTCCGCCTTGTTCTTCGAATTCAGTTCGTACGGATTCTCATAGAATTTGGCGATCATTTCAGGTGTCACGTAGTATTCAGCAGTTACCGTATAAGTCGTCAATGTCGGAACGCGGATCAGATAATTCGGGTCACTGGTACCGTTTATAGATACCTTATCAGCATCAGCGGAAACATCCAGTGCAATACCGTCTTTAAGCTCTATCTCGGTTCCGGCAGAAAACGTCTGAGACGCGTTTCCCTTGGAAATGGTCAACGTTCCATTCGGCGCAGACCCGTCTTTGGACAAGAGCGTACTGAGCGTATCCTTGAGCCAGATACTCTCTACCGCGTCACGTCCGGGTCTGTTATACAGGCTTACGTCGGTAATAAGGTTACCGTCGTTATCCAGCAGTCCGACCTTGACCTCCCAGGAAAAGACAGCTTTTGTGTTGTTATCGATAAATTTCGGATAGCCGTCCTTTATGCTCTTTTCTACTCCCCACCTGTCAGGCGTGGACGTCACGATGGTATTTGAAGCAGCAAAAACCTCCTGCTTATAATGACCCACTTTCGTTTCATTGCCGCCCGTATAATCGATGACGTCGAATTCCGTATGGAACGTCAGGCTCATCGGATCATACGTAGCCACCGACTTATCAGTACCGTTGTTACACACATATACCGAAATGCTGAACTGCTGAGGGTCGTTCGAATCGACGTCAGCCAGCGGGAAAGTATACGTATGCGGTACAGTCGGATCCTGGTCATCCGGACTGGCAGAATAACCCTTAGGTGATTCCTGCCCTTTAAGCAGCAATCCCGCCGGCAGAACCAGCGTCAGTGAGTTATTCTTATAGAAGTCATAGATCGGCATCGCTTTGGGATATCCGAAGTTTATCTCAGGAATCTCGAAATATGTATATTTCAATACATAATTCAGCGTATCGCCGGCAAGCGGATTCGACGGGTTTTCGTCGGATGCAACTATGCTGGCCGAGATTCTGGGATCGCCACCGCTTCCCCAGCGGTTATAAGCGTATACCGATGCCTGGCTGTCCGGATCGTATCCGTCCGGGTAGCCTTCATTTCCGGCTCTTACCGGGCCTTCGTCGCCATCTGCAAAGACAGATAGCGCATTAGCCGGCAGAAATCCGAGCACCATTATCAGCGCAAGAATGAAACTCAAAATTCTGTTAGTCGTTTTCAAGTTCATACGCCTTTTTCTCCCCTTTCTTTTATTCTCACCGCACAAATCCGCAGAGCGAAAAGTGCGGCTTTTAGGTGAACTTCCTTTCCATATGGCCTATTTTTAGGCATATGGCGTTTTATTATATTTAATAATAAGGTGTTTTTCAAGAGTGGACAACTTTTTTTCATTGAATTTATTTTGTCAATGCGCTATAATCCGCTCATCAGTGAACGTGGGGGCGCCATTTTATGCTATCAGAGAGGATCAATATTCTGTTCAAAATGCTTTCGTGCAACAACACCGACGTTGCCCGTTACGCGGGCTGTTCTTCGGGCAATATCTCCAAGCTCAAGACCGGAAACCGGGAGCCGCCGCCTTCCAGCCGCACGGTCATTTCATTCGTAAACGGTGTTTACGGGTATGCCGATTACGAAAACCTTCTGCCTGAATTGCAGGAGCTTTGCGGCAGTGCCGATATCTCACGGGAAAGTATGGTCCAGGCATTGATCTCCTGGCTCTACGAATCAGACAACGTAGTTCTCCCCGTTTACGTCGCAGAAAAAAGAAGCAAACGGATACTGGCGCTTTCACGCCGGGAGTTCGGAAAACGGTTTAACCGTGCAGTGACGTTACTGGGTCTTTCTAACAGCGCCATCGCAAACCATCTGAACATAGACGTGTCTTTGATCAGCCGCTACAGGAGCGGCATATATTCTCCGGGCAAGAATAAACGGCTTTCGGAAAAACTGGCCGAACTGCTTGTTTCCCGCGCCGAAAAAACCGGTAAAGCCGGAGAACTTGCCGAACTCTGCGGAACAGACGAAGCACATTTTGACACCGATACGATCTGGGCCTGGCTTTTTGATTTCTCTCCCGCAGAAGATTCTTCCAAGGCCATTGCCCTGCTGCAATCTATTGATAATCTGATCCCGTCCGGCGACGTGACGGATACTCTGAATGCTGATAAAAAAGCACTTAAAGCTCCGGAAGTACCTGAATTACCCGAAGTAACAGAAGCGCCTGAAACAGTATATTACTATGGAATAGAAGGACGCCGGAACGCTTTGATACGGTTCCTGGGCGACGCCGCCCGTGAAGGAGGAGAACTGTATATGTACTCTGACGAACCGGCGGACATAGTCCTCGGGATAGATGAGTATCATAAATTATGGACCGCTCTGATGGATAACTGCATCAAACACGGAGTAAAAATAAAGATCATACATAATATTGACCGTGACAACACTAAGATCATCAGAGCAATAGCCCGCTGGGCGCCTCTGTACGTTTCAGGTATGATCGAGCCGTACAAATTCCGCGAAAAACGCGACGTAAGATTTTACCATACCCTGTTCCTGCACCCCGGAGGAGCGTGCATCCACGGCTTTTTTCCTGTCAGCAGCGAAAACCGCTGGTATGAATATATCACGGATCAGACCAGGCTTGAAATTATAAAAAACGAGTTCGATTCCATGCTCAGCGTCGCCAGCCCGGTAATGAAAGTATTCAGTTCCGGAAGCAGAGAAGATTACAATTCTTTTGCACTTTTAAGGCAGAAATCCAGAGCGTTTCTGCTCACTGGTTTTCCTCTGGCCACGATCCCGGAAAAATTGTTTCAGAAGATCATTTCTCATTCTGGTCTGGAAGAGCAGCCGAAAAAATTCCTGTCAGACTTACACTCGGGCCTCAGGAAGCAGTTCCGCGCCTTATTGGAAACCGGCACGGTCAATATGTTCATCTGCACTGCTGAAAAACCTGTGAAGCAAGACAGGAACGTCAATTTCGCTTTTGATCTGATCAATCTGCCTGTCACATATACGCAGGGCGAATATGCGGAGCATATCGCGGCAATAATCGATCTCGTAAAGGCCGAGAAAAACTTTCATCTGACGCTATTGCCGAAACAGTCAGCAAAAGAGATACAGCTTGTTTTGACGGATACCGCCGCATCGATCATATATTGCAGGACCACTGTGAAAGCATTCTCCTTTTTTGACGCAGAAATGAAAGAATCGATTCTCTCATGGTTTTCAGAAATGCTTGACCTTTATTCAGATGACAGGCAGATCGTCATTGAAAAACTCGAAAAGCTGCATCAGTTAAACCTGGCGGAAAATGATCCTGCTTACCCTTCGGCCTGATTTTATACGTCCATATCCGAGAGCCATACGGCCACGTGCGAAGCGAAGCCGTGGTTGCAGCTCGCTACGGGATCCATAAGTTCCCAGAGCGTTCCCGTCTTCTTCGCCATGCCGTAGAAGAACCCGAGAACGTTCTCCTTCACCTTCTCCTTGAGTCCGACTCTCATCAGCCAGTCGAGCCTCAGGTAATTACCGATAAACGCGTTCGCGGGAGCGATCTCCGGGTAGACTTTTGAAACGTCGCGCCCGGGGCCGAAGTCGTTGACAACGGTATTGAAGAGTTCGGGGTGCGTTTTTTCGTCCGCGGCTCCGAAATAGAAGGCGTAATACTGGCAGCACTCGGTGCATTCGCCGCTGAGAACGAGCTTGTCGCCGCGCCTGTAGGCATTGTCGCAGAAAAATTTACCGGTAAATGACATCGCCGAAGCAGTCTTCAGCAGCTTCTCCCCGCGCTCGATAAGCTCATTGTCCCCGTACAATTCTCCGGCGGCGATCAGAACGCGTGCGTAGAGGAAGTTGTTCGGGAAGTTCACGTCCTGGACGAGCGAATTCGCTTTTGACCACTCTACGAACACCCACGACTCGAGCTTCTCGAGAAGGCCGAATTCATTGACGAAGCGGTCGAAATATTTAAGCAGCGCGTAGATCTTCGGCTTCGCAAAGTCTATCAGCTCGCGGTCGCCCGTACGGTCCGCGTATTCGCGCAGTTCGAGCACGTACCACATAGCCCAGCTCGGTATGAAAATACCGTCGTTGTGATCAGACGGATAGCACATAGGCAGCATTCCGTCAGGCAGGAATCTGAATTTATCCGGAAGCAGGAAGTTTTCTAGGAAATTGCGTTCGATCAGCGACTCCCCTGTCAGGCACCTCTCCGTCCTCGACGTGAAGTAGCTGTCGCACAGCCAGCCGGCGCGTTCTCTCGAAGGGCAGTCCATATAGATGTCAACGGCATTCTGCCTGAACGTTTCGACCGCGGCGTCAAAAATCTTCCGCAGCTCGGGCGAGAATTTGCCGGACAATTTCTTCGTTATTTCCCGATAGGAGTATTTTACGATCCTGAACCCGCACAGCTTAACGTCTGCCCCGAAAACGATTATTTTAGCGTAGCGGAACGAATACGGCTCGAAAGTGAGCAGGCTGTGTTTTCCGGCGCCGAACGTCCATTTGATCACGTCCGAATCGCCCAGACGGTAAAAATCCACTCCGTCCGGCCTGTCTTCGGTAAGGATCTCCGATTCGAAAACGTACATCGTTGCCTGCGCCTGCGCTTCGACGTCGATGCCGATCATACCTGTAAATTCCGCACCCATATCTATTACCGCAAAACTGCCTGCGGGGATCTCGGAGGCGCTGAACGGCAGCTTTCCGGGCTCGGACAACGTCGTGCTTATCCCCTGTGCCTCCCACAAAGTATTGACCTCGAGTTCATCCGTGCTGTAGCACTTGAAATTGTCCCTCGGGCCGTCAATGACGCGGTTATGTATCCGTTCGTTTTCCGCTATCGTGCGTATGTGCGCGGCGCCTCTGCACGTGATCCATTCAGGCACCACTTCCGAGAAATCCGCGTCCCTTACCCCGCGCTCGAGGAACGTCCCCGCTTCGGCTTGCGTCAGAACGAGCTTCTCATCCGAACGCGGGCGCGTGTAGTCGTACGCTTCCGCAAAAGCGCGCTGGAACGAATAGCGCTGAATTTTCTGTATTTTTTCGTTATAAACGCGTGCGGTAAACACGCCGTATCCGTCGTTTTTCGAAGGATCGTACGGCGCGGTGCGTCCGGTAACTTTCCCGTCTTCGGTCAATTCCGCGCACAGGAACGATGGCATATCTACGTACTCGAACGCGTTAACGTTGTATCCGGCGACAATAACTTTTATCTCTCCCGGCACCTTGTTTCCGCTTCCGTCCGCGTCCGTCTCCGCGCCGAACGGATCGAGTTTCAGCCGGTCAACGCGGTAGAATCCGTGTCCCGCTCTTGCCGGTCCTGCTGCAATCATTTTATTTCCGCAAAACGCCATATAAGCGGTCGATGCGGTTATTGCAAGCTCGTATTTTTTTCCTCTGCAAAATTCTGTCCTGAGCGAAAAAACAAGGTTCAGGTTCATTTCCTGCGTTCTTCCTTCTGCCCATACAGGCACTGCCTCGTCAAATTTAACATGTTTACTAAGCATATCAGCACCATCCTCTCGGTGTTTTTCTGGTTGAATTTTACTATAAAACGGGGCGTTTTACAAGGGAAATAAACAGGCGAATTGCCCTTTGCAACGCAGTGCGGATCCGCTCAAAGCCGCAGCCTTTATTTGCACACGACGTTTGCCTTCTTCAGGCAGTCGTCGCTCTCGTCCCACCTGAGCGCATCCCACTGCGCCCTGGTACCGCCGAAATTGACCGTCGCGAGCGAAGTGCATTCCTCGAAAATTTCTTCACTGACATATTTAAGCGTTGCCGGCAACGTCACGGTCTTAAGCGCGGTGCAGTTGGCAAATGCACCGCTGTCGATCGTTGTCACGCCTTCCGGAATGACGATCTCTTCGAGCGATGCGCAATCGGCGAAAAAGCGCCGCGGAATGTTGTCGATCTTTTTGGGCAGAGTCACGTTTTTAAGCGCAGTGCAGCCGTAAAGCGCCGAAGCAGCGAGGCTCTCTACGTTCTCCGGGATCACAAGTTCTTTCAGCGCCGTGCAGCCGATGAACGCCGCGCCGAGTGATCTGAGGCCTTCCGGAAGCTTTATGTTTTCAAGTGAAGTACAATTTTTGAACGCATAGTTATTAATTTCTTTAACACTTCCCGGGATCCTTACGTTCTTAAGGACCGCGCAGCTTTCAAAACAGCCGGAGCCAATGCCCTCAACTCCGTCCGGGATCGCGATTTCTTCGAGCGAGACGCAGCTCTCGAAAAGCTGATTTTCCAGCCTGGTTATATGAGCCGGCAGGCGAACCTCTTTCAGGGCGTCACAGCCCCGGAAAGCGTCATATTCTATAGTCGTTACGCTGTCGGCGATGGTTATCGAAGCGAGATTTCTGCAATGACTGAAAGCAGAAGTTTCGATCCTGGTCACGGGCGAAGGCACCGTCAGCGACGTGATACTGTAGCACGTCTGGAAAGCGTAGCTGTTAATGACGAGCACACTGCCGTCGTCCGGAATGATGCTGTTCCGGCAGCCGAGCACCATCGTTTTTGTTCCGGTCTCGATTACGCAATTACCGTCGCTGTGAAGGTACGAGTTCCCCTGCTCGACAGTGAGAAATTCGACGTTCGGGCAGCCGTTGATACCCGCGGTATACTGGTTCATAATGTTTCTGCCGAAGTGCATCATTCTGAGGTTCGGACAATACCCGAAACTGAAGCCTCCGATCTGTGTGACATTGTCGGGAAGCGAGACCGACACTATAGTATCATCCCCTTCAAACGCGCTGCCGGCAATACATACGACGGGTTTTCCGTCAACGACGTCAGGTATCAGCAGGTCCGGTTCGTTCGTTCCGCTGTATTTTGTGATCCAGAGCCCGTCCCCATTTATGTAGTCCGATATTGCGAACACCTGCGGGTCCGCCGCCTTCTTTCCGCATCTTACACATTCGTTATTATGCCCGTCGTGCCCGAGCGGCGAAGTGTCCTGCGTCTGCACGAAACCGCATTCTTTGCACGTGCGCTCGCGCCTGCCCGGATTCGTACAATCCGGTTCCGCCAGGGTCTTCCACTCGCCGTACGTATGAAAATGGGTCGCGTCAATCGAGGCTCCGGGGGTAGCGTCAACGGGATTTCCGGGCGTGGCGTCAACGTTCCCGGAAGGGTCGCTGCCGGGCTGCTCAGTGTTTCCGGAAAGTGCAGGTTCTCCCGAACCGGCAGGACCCGCAGGTCTTTCGGGTGATTTTCCGCATTTTGGAAGCAGTACCGCAAGCAGAATGATTATCAATATGAGCACGGCGGCGGCAACGATTAAAGGTATTTTTATACCGCCTTTTTTACCGCTGTTTTTGCTGTCATTGTCAACTCTTTTATTACTGGCTTCGCTCATCGTGCCGGCCCTCCAAATCGGTTTTATTCATGCTGGTTTCCGGGGATCTTGACGCTGAAATTATATAATTCCATACGCGGTATGTCAAACAAAAACAGTTGCCAGTTGCTATTTGCATTTTTCCTCTTCCGGGAGTATACTCTCCACGTAAAGATCCACCGCCAGAAACGGACGAGAATCCCTGGAAGGAGACGCAACCAGATGGAAAAAAATCTATTTCTAAAATGCCTTGACGACACAGACCTGAAAGCACTGATGATCGACTGCCTTGGCGAAGAAGCCGCTAATCAGACGGCGCTCCAGATGTATCTGGAATTTGAAGAAAGCGCTCAGGCTTCCAGACAGGGCAATGCAGAATTTAACTCGCGCTTAGAGGACGCCAGGCTGATGATTTCGGGCGTGTCCGACCCTGAGCATAACGACTTTTTCACCGAAGTATTCAAAAAACTGTTCGCACTCGGAAGGACGCTCAGGGCATATTCAAAACAGAGCTCAGCGCAGGAAAAGACGATGGCGCTGCTGAACATAGCTAAAGAACTGACCGACGCATGCAAAACGATTTCCGAAGGAGATATTGACCGCAATCCCGGAAAACTCGCTTCCGAATTACGCGCACTGCTCGACTTTCCGCAAAGAAACGCCAAAGAATTGTCCGAGATCGAAACAAAACTCTCGTACATACGCCGCGAACTCTCTTCATTGCCGCTCATCAAACTGCACTTCACGTACCAGAAAGGTGAAATAAAAGATTGCCGCCTCGAAATGACCGGAAAGATACCGCAGCGAAAAGAAGGCACGCACTCAGGCGTAGGAGAGCTCCCCGAAGCGCTTTCGGACGAGCTGAAACTGCTGCGTCCCGAACTGTTCACGTCCATAAACACCTTCTGCGAAAAGCAGGAAAACTCTCTGCTTACGTTGTCGTCAGCGGTCTCGGCATTCGGGCCGCATCTCGAATACCTGCTTAACCTCGCTAAAATATACAATCTCCTCAAAAAGAACAACATCCCGCTCTGCGACCCGCGCCCGAGCAGACGCACGACGGATCTCATAAACCTCTGCGACATATCTCTGCTCCTCCTGAGGCGCAACAACCTCGGCCGCACGATGGTCATGAACAACCTCACGATCCATCGCAAGGACGCCATGTCGCTGATGGCAGGACCGATAGGCAGCGGTAAAACGTCATTCTTAAAAGCGATCGCGATCGCACATATATTCTTTATGATCGGCCTCCCCGTTCCTGCTGCGATGGGGTCAATAATGCCGGTCTCCGGCATATACCTCTGCTCGCGCGGCTACGACCCCGAACTGCTTCCGCCGGACAATGAACTTCACGATTCCCTGCTGCTCGTCCTCTGGCCCGATTCGGAAGAGAGCAGCATCAAGGAACTGAACGACTGCGTAGCAAAGCTGCAGGAATTCTCCGCCAAAGGCGCGAACGGCATCTGTGCGGTGCGTACGTTCAATAACAACCACGGCAACGCCGGAACTATTTCAAATATCATACCCGAGAACGTGCCGCTGCTCGACGCCATCGCCGGGCGCGACGGGAAACGTACCTTCAGGTTCAAAACCGTACACCGCGGAGACGATTCGAGGGCAACAGACATCATCTCCAGATACGGACTGGATAAGAGCGACCTTCTGCTCCGGTTCAGGACAAACAGGAAATTCTGAGAGGAGGCGCGGCAATGTCTAAGATTAAACTGCTTGAATTTGAAAATGACGAACACATAAAAATACTTGGCGCAGACGATCTGCAGCTCGACAGGATCCCCGCACTTATTTATCCGGACGATACGCCGGAGAGTAACGAGAAGCGCATTTACGCCGTTTCGGTGCTCAGATCTCCCCTTTCAAAGCCTGAGAACATTGCTCACCGCAGAGAGATCGCGCGAGATTTCCTATCTTCGGACGCTCTTCTTGAAAAGCTCGAGGCGATATCCGGAGACGCTCAGGAGTACAGGAAGAACTGGCAGGAGGACCGACGTGCGCTGATCGCACAGCGCCATCAGGAAGAAGCGGAGAGCTCCCCGGAGCGCGATCCGTTTAAAGTAAGCGCAGGCGCGAAGCTTGAAATGGTTAAGCTGAATCTTTCGCGTTTTCTCGAGCTTTCAGGGCGCCTCGGAAGCCTGATAGACATTCTGGCTTCTTACACGTTGTACGCCGAAGGGCTGCTCGAATTCAAGGAAACGTGCATAAGACTTTACGCGTCCTACGCCTTCTCCGACGTGCCCAGAGCGAAAAAACTGCTAAACGCAGATATTGACAATTTCACTGCCGAACTGCTCCTCGGGCTCAACGAAAATCTTTCGGTCGAATCGGTGTCGCTAAATATGCTTTACACCGCGCGCGATGATTCCGGAAAAGATGCGGAGCTTTCCGAAGCGGACAATTCCGTTCCTTCTATCGACGGGCTCGTCAATATCGATTCGCTTACTCCGCTGCTTCTGTCGTCGATCGACGCGCTGAACGACCACACTGTAGAAGCGTGTGAAGAACTGATAGGCCTGTTCTCGGAATTATCGTCCGAGCTCAGATTCTACCGCTTCTGCTACGATTTCTGCAAGAAACTCGGCGCCGCCGGCGCGCGCTTCATATTCCCGCAGGTCACAGACGCGGAATCTGCCGTTACTTCTATCCTCTCTTTGCGCGACCCGCTGGAAGTACTCTCCGGCGAAGGCTTCGGCGCACCGCACGACATACTCCTCACACCGGAACGCAGCGGAATCGTTGTCACCGGACCGGGCGGAGTAGGTAAAACGGCGCTGCTGCGCGCAGTCTGCACGGCGCAGATACTTGCCCAGTGCGGCCTTCCCGTCATCTGCCGCGACGCTTCCTTATCGGTAAAGAGCGGGATATTCGTATGCTTCACCGACGTTTCCGACCCCGAGCGCGATCCGCTCAGAAAATTCGAATCGGAAGCACAGGCGATAGCCAAAATTATTGACAGCCTCACACCTTACGCGCTCGTTGCTCTGAACGAGCTGTTTGAAACGGTGAACTTCGCCGATGCCTCTGACGCGCTGTACAACATTTTCTCGGTAATGACGCAGCACAACATCGCGTTTTTTGCCACCACCCATATGCCGCGCCTGGCCGAAAGATTTATCGAAGTAGACCGCATTACAGCGATGTCAATGTCAGGCAGCAGCCGCCTCGAGCCTATGAATACACATTGACCGGAGCCGGATGGCGTAAATTATCAACATGAACGACACATTGCTTATAATCGTCCTCGCCGTCGCCGCGCTGTCATTTATCACGGCGCTCGCGGCTATTATTATACTTGCCTCAAACATGAAAACGCTTAAGCGTAATCAGGATGACGCGCGGAAAAAGGAGGAGCTCATACCGCTTCTGTATCAGAGGCTGGAGAGCAATTCGGACGAGCAGCGGCGGGCGGAGCGCGATAACGCGCAGAAGTTCAGCGAGTTTTCGCACCAGAGCCTCACAGCACAGCTGACGGCGCAGAAAGATATTGCCCGCGCGCTTCAGGATCTTCAGGAAAAGAACTACAACGAGAGCCGCAGGAACGCCGAAATCCTAAGAAACGAACTCGAAAAAATACGCGGAACGGTAGATGAAAAACTGAGCGAAACATTGACCTCGCGCCTTGACGCGTCATTCCGCACCGTATCGCAGCAGCTCGAAAACGTGTACCGCTCCCTCGGCGAGATGAAAGAGCTTTCCGTAAATGTTACGGACAACGTCAGCGGCCTTAACCGCATTCTTTCTAACGTTAAAGCCCGCGGCACGTGGGGTGAAGCGCAGCTCAGGAACATACTCGACGACATCGTCCCCACGCTCTATGAGACGAACGTGGCAACGAATCCCGACTCCCAGAAACGCGTTGAATTTGCCGTAAAAATGCACACCGGCCTTAACAGCACCGTGTTCCTGCCGATCGATTCGAAGTTCCCTATCGAAGACTACGCGAGGCTCTGCAAGGCCACGGACGAAGGCGATATAGCGCTCATGCAGGATGCGAGAAAAGCGCTCAGAATAAGGCTGCTGAGCGAAGCAAAGGCCGTTTCGGAATATATTCACGAACCTGAAACGGCGCCTTTCGCAGTGCTTTATCTGGCGACGGAAGGGCTGTACGCAGAACTTGCGGCAGACGAAGAACTGACGTCAAAGATCCGTTCCGATTATAAAGTGCTCATCTGCGGCCCTACGACCGTGGCCGCGCTGCTTAATTCGCTGGCAATGGGTATGCGTACCGTCGAGATCAACAGGAAAGCTGAAGAGATACGGCAGCTTCTGGCAATGATAAGGGACCAGTACGGCAAATTTACGAATCATCTTGCCAAAGTCCGTAAAAAGCTTTCGGAGGCGGAGGACGCGCTGGACGAAGCGGAGAAGCGAAACAGGATCATCACTAAAAAGCTCGAACGCGCGGAACTTGGAAACAACGATGCCGGCATTCTTTCACTCCCTGAGTCGGACGACAGTTTCGACGCAAGCGGCGAAGAAGCGCGGGAAGAAGCCGGGGAAGACGAATAAAACTTACAAAACAACAGGCGGAGGTAGAACGGTTTGTCCGTAAGCGTCACTTTTCTTAAAGGCGTAAAAGGAAAACGCCAGCAGCAGCTGCGCGAGCTGGGCGTCGAAACTGTTGACGACCTCGTAAGACTGCTGCCGAGATACTACGAAGACCGTACGAAGATCGTTGGCGCCGCGGAATTGACCGAAGGAGCCTGCGTAACTCTCCGCTGCCGCATCATGCGCACCGCGTTCAGACAAATAGACAGGAAACGTTCCGCGCTGAATCTAGTCGTAGAGGACGGTACGGGGCGCGCGAATATCACTTTTTACAATCAGCGATACAACCGGGACAAGTATGAAAAGGGCGCGGAGGCAATGTTTTTCGGCCGTGTTTCGAAGGGCTTTCGCGGGCTTGAGCTGGTAAATCCCGAGGTACTGATCCTTTCCGACCCGGAAAAAGGTATTTACGGCGCGGAGGAAGGCGGCGCGGATGCGAAGAACGATGTGCCGGCGGATGAGTTCAGCGGCATCTGGCCTGTTTATCCTCTCACAAAGGGTCTATCCCAAAAGCTGCTGCGAAAATATATTGCGGAGGCGCTGAAGCTGCTGCCTCCCTTCCCCGAGACCCTCCCTGCCGGCCTGCTGAAGGAAACGGGCTTTCCCGGAAAAGATGAGGCGCTTCGCGGCATCCACAAGCCTGAATCGCTTGAAGCCGGAGAGAGGTACAGGCGCAGGCTCGCATTCGACGAATTACTCGAGACGCGGCTGATGCTGCTGATAATGAAGCAGAATTATACAGGCAGCCGTGACGGTATAAAATTCAAACCGTCGGAGCTCACGTTTATGCTTGAAAAAATGCTGCCATTTGAACTTACAGATTCCCAGCAGGCGGTATGGCGCGATATCATTTCGGATATGACTTCAAAGAGGCCGATGAACCGGCTCGTGATGGGCGACGTGGGTTCGGGAAAGACAGTACTGGCCATGCTCGCGATGTTGACCGCCGCGGGAAACGGTGTTCAGTCCGCTTTTATGGCTCCCACCGAAGTACTGGCGGAACAGCATTACAACAATATTGCCCCGCTGTTCGGTAAGCTCGGCGTTTCTTGCGCTCTTCTCACCGGCGCACTCACCGGAAAAAACCGCGAGAGCACGCTGGCGCGCATTGCCGACGGAAGCGTAAAATGTGTGATCGGTACTCACGCACTTATACAGAGCGGCGTAGTCTGGAATAAGCTGGGCCTCGCGGTGACTGACGAACAGCACCGTTTCGGGGTGCGGCAGAGAGGGATATTTACAGAGCAGGGCAGCGGCGCGATACCGGACCTGATAGTTATGACGGCGACGCCTATCCCCCGGACGCTCGCGATGATCCTTTACGGCGATCTCGATATTTCACGGCTCGAAACGCTCCCTTCCGGCAGGCTTCCGATAATCACTTATTTGGACGACGGGCGAAGGCGCGATCGCATATATAAATGGGCGGCGTCACTTGCGTGCGAAGGACAGCAGATCTATATCGTACACGCGGCAATAGGCGAAGAAGGGAAAGTCAGCGACGTTTACGGCGACGATCCCGCACAGGATTATGAGGAAGACGCGAAGGATGACGGAATTCTGACCGCCACGGACAATTACAAGGAGGCTTCCGGATCGTATTTCGGCGGTATAAGCACCGCTCTCCTTCACGGCCGTATGACGGACAAGGAGAAAAATGATATCATGCGGCGCTTCGCCAAAGGCGAGATAAGCGTGCTGTTCTCGACAACTGTAATAGAAGTAGGCGTTGACGTCGCCAACGCAACTCTTATGATCGTCGAGAATTCCGAGCGTTTCGGCCTTTCGCAGCTCCATCAGCTCCGCGGGCGCGTCGGGCGCGGGAAACTACAGTCGTACTGCGTGCTTATGACGAAGCATCATATCAATCCGAACCCTCCGGAGGACGACCTGATATCGCGCCGCCTGATCACTCTGCGCGACTGCCTTTCCGGCGATAAGATTGCAGAGGAAGATCTTAAGCTCCGCGGCCCGGGCGACTTTTTCGGCGTAAGCCAGCACGGCCTGCCCGCTTTCCGCGCCGCAAATCTTTACACGGACAACGATCTTCTGGAGCTTTCAGAGGCCGCCGCTCAACGGATAATGGCCGGAGACCCGGACGCATATCTTGACTACATTCGTTCAAAACTTCCCGAAACAGTGATCCTTTGACAGCAAAAAAGCCGGGCGCGCGGCCCGGCTTTTTCTTTCGATTTTTGTGCGGTCCGCATCTGCGAAAACCGCTGTTGATCATTCAGTTCAGCGTTCTCAGAAAGCTTTCTTCTTCATGAAAACAACTGCTGCGCCCATTGCGAGAACAGCGATAACAGCGAACATTGCCACTGTTGCGTCGCCGGTCTGAGGCTGAGTCTCAGGCGTGGTTACAGGTGCGGGCGTTCCGGCAAATTTATACTGATTAAGGGCAAGGCCTTTGCAGGTCCAG
>JAFWQX010000158.1 GCA_017508875.1 Clostridia bacterium
CAAAAGGGAAAGAAGAGAAATGCGGCCGTGCGACCCACCTTACCAATACGGCCGCAATTGGAAAAAGACAGAGCTGCGGCCGTACACCGCGCCTCGCTCCGCCCTTCAAATACGGCCGCAAATCGAAAAAGGCAGAGTTGCGGCCGTGCGCTCCGCCTCACCTATACGGCCGCAATTAGAAAATCATAGAGCTGCGGCCGTACATTTCTCCTTCCGACACGGCGCAAGTGGAAAAAAACCGGGCAAAATGTTGTCAATTAGTGTAGAATGGTACTGCTGAAGGCCATTCGGGAAAAATACGTGAAGGAAGGGCAAGTTGTTGACCGACAGCGAGATACTCGGACTGCTCAGAGAGAGGGACGAAAGGGCAATTTCGGAGATGGAGCGGAAATATTCCACTTATCTGCACACGATTGCCTACAACGTACTTGGAAACGATCTTGACGCGGAGGAGTGTGTAAATGACGCCTTTATGAACGTCTGGGAACACTCCGGCGAAAGCACGCCCTCGAAACTCAAGCAATACCTGGCCGCCGCCGCACGAAACATTGCCATCAACCGCTTTAAAGAAAAAACCAGGCAGAAAAGGCGCGCGCCCGAAGGCGAAGTCGATGCTGACGAGGAAACCATCCCTGCAGCAGGAGGCGGAGATCCGCTGGACAGACTGACGTTGACCGCGCTGATAAACGAATATCTTCATACGCTCCCCGAAAAAAAGCGCAAGATATTTGTTGCCCGGTACTATTATGACGCAGATCCGGCGGAAATTGCCGCGAAACTCGGTATTCCGGAGGGCACGGTGAATTCGACGCTAAACCGTGTTAAGAACGGCCTTGGGAAGTTCTTGCAGAAGGAGGGGTTCGATGTATGAATGATAACGATCTCAAAAAATGTATGCGAGATATTTCAGACGATCTGGTGAAAGAAGCGGATCTGTCTGTGACAGGTGCGGCCTCAGCCCGCACGCCGAACCCTAACCCGCGCAAAAATAATATCCTCGAAATCGCCGCAGCAGCAGTGCTGGTCGCGGCATTATCGGCCGTGGTCATATACAAGATCGTTGACAAAAACCGCCGCTCAAACGAACCGTCGACAACGGACATAATATCGACGTTGACCACGCCTTCTCCGGAAGCCCCGACAGCCACGGAACGTCCGTCGGCAACGGAATTGACCACAGACGAACCGACAGCCTCTCCGGATGAGTCTCAGACCGAGAACCCGACCGAAACGCCGACTCTGGGGCCGGTCAACACCGATCCTTTGTTCACTGCCCCGCCGGCCTCCAAAACATACGACTTCAGTTCAGACAACGAATTGGCCGCGGCGCTGAGTTTACAAAACGGTGTGTTTTACGAAAAACTCAGGGAGGACAACAGGGACGAATACGGCGAGCAATATACCAGGTTGCTTCAGATGTTTTCGGACGGCCGCTTAAGCTATCTCGAGCCCAGGCGCTCCGGGGAGAGCATCTGGCATTCGGAAGATTATAGCATGTATAACGGGAAACGGAATGCACCAATAGAACTTAACACCAACGGACAGTTCAATCTGCCCTGGATCAGGTTTTACTGCTATTCATCCCGCCAAAACACGGGACAACTGTTGACCATGGATATCACTTTCCTCGATCTGATCGGAGAAACAGTTGCGGGGAAGAACGTCGAAGGAGTTATCTCGGCGCTTGACCCGACGTACCCGCTGCCCGAAAGCTTTAAGCGCGATTCCGCCGGGGCGGAAGCGGCAGGATTTGTTTCCGTAAAAAAGAAAAAAATAAATACGTTAAGCAAAGAAAAACTCGAGGCTATCGTGTACACCGAGAAGAATGGCAGCTTGAGATACGTATTTTTAATGAACGGCTGCTTAGTGTCCGTCCGGGCGAGAACAGAACGGGATCCGGATGATCGGGGTGGTTCTACCAGACCTATCTGGTCTGATCCGACTATGGTTGAAGACATGTTCCTTTCCTACCTGTCACTTGAACCGTTTGAAATCATCGAAAGCGCTCTGCCTCAGAAACCCGAAACGACTATAGAGCGCGGAACCGATCCGTCGAGGATCACTTTGGATGAAGCCAGGCAGCTGATTCGTGACGCGATCGTTATCAATAAAAGTGTAGGCTCGGGAGGAGAGACGTTCCAATGGTTCAGGCTGGGGAACAGTTTTAACAGGTTCACGAGTCAATTTGACCTCTCCGTTTCGGACGGGGTGACTTACCCCGGAATTTACCGCCAGGTCTTTGACGGCTTCGACGAGGCCGGAGTCAGGGAACTCATAAACAAAACATTCGTGCCGTCGGTTGCCGCCATTTATAACAGCAACGACACGTTTTTCAATAAGTATTACGTGGCTGAAGACGGAAAAACATATTTCTGTCGCTGGTATTACGCTGAGGAGGACGGAGCGACATATTATGACAGTTCATATGATGTAGAAGGCCTCGACACCCTTGTTTTAAACGAAAAGGAGGGTATCGGATGGATGCGGATCAGAGGCAGAAATGAAGGCGAAGCGATGGTTTCCGTCTCGTTTGTATGGGACGGCGGTCAATGGAAGCTTGCTTCTATGCGTTCGCCCGACCTGGCTTTGACCGAGTTTTCATCTGCTTTTTCTATGACAGAGTTTTCCGAGAACAATGCACTGCGCGTCATTCGCACGGCGTTGGCCGACTTGTACAGCTGGACACATACCAACGGAAGCGGATTAAACAGGACTTCCTTTTTCCTTGTTCCTGATAACGGCGTACCTGAATATGCTTACCGCGGCGCCAAACAATATCAGCTCGTACGCGGTGCCCTCGGCGATTCGAAACTGTGGACCGGTTACGCCTCCCGCTACCTGACGCAGCCCTTAGTCGACAGGATGCTGAACGGCGGACAATGCGTGCTGATTTCTGACGGCCACGTTTATTGGCGCGAAGGGTTCTCGTATTTCGAGGAAAGTTATTCTTTGTCGTATCTCTTGTTCGACCAGAGGGGAAGGTTGAAAATTGAAATTGTCAATCAGAGCGCTGCTAAGGCGAAAGTCAGGCTGAGCGGACTGTATTACAAAGGGAGATATACAGAAAAATATAGATTATTGGCAGGGGATCAGGTAAAAACTGAAGCTGATTTTGGCGATCTTGAGTTCGAGTTTGAGTTGATTGACGGTGTGTGGAAGATCAGCGGCGGCAATTTCTTTGACCTCCTTGACGCTGTGTACAACGATCCTGCTACCGAGCCTTATCCCACCGATGCCGATCCGTCAGCTGTTCCTCCTGCGCCGGGCTTTGCGGACAAACGAACAAACGGGTCCTGCTTTATCCACAACTACCTCGTTACGACCTACAAGGAAGTCCATCTGAAGCCCGGCGAGTCGATGAAGATTCCCGTGATGTGGATATACGATGATCGCGTTATCAACGCCGAGGGTTACTCTATTTCCGTCGATTTTGGATCGTCTGATGCCGTAAAATTCGAATTTCTTGATCCGGATGAGGCTCCGGCCTGCGCCGTGTGCTTCGTCGCGTCGGCAATCTCCTCCGGCAAAGCGAAGGTCCACATCTACGGCACGTACGACATTGACAAGATCACCAATGAATCGGTCCTGAGCGTGCTTGATTGGGCTGATCAGACTCTTAAAGGAGTGCTGATCGACGTAGAGCTGACGGTGTATGTGGAGAAGTGATTGGCGGCAAAAGACCGGCGCGGGGGAGTCTCCGCGCTTTTTGTTTGATCATCAGTTTATAAAAGGCTTGCGAACGGGCAATGAAAATAGTAAAATTTGCAGCGTAAGCAGAGCGGGCGAAGCGGAAGATTTCCACAAAAAAGCTGTGGAAAACATCCGCACGGCTGTGGAAAACCCTGTGAAAAACGCCAAAACGCATGGGGAAAAGCCTGTGTGACGATGCGGAAAATGTTGGAAAACCGCATATTGACCACTCGCCGTTGTGAAACGCAAAAGCGCCGCTCGGAACGGAGGAAAAAACATGAAAAAATATCTGTTGCCGGAGGGCTGCAAAGCCTATAAAGCGAACCTGCATTGTCACAGCACTTTTTCGGACGGGCGTTTCGACGTGGCGAAACTGAAGGCAGGATATCTGGAACGCGGGTACAGTGTGATCGCGTACAGCGACCATAATACGTTGCTTCCGCATCCTGAACTGCAGAGCGACGACTTCGTGGCGCTCACCGCCATTGAAATTGACATCAACGGACCCAAGGGTCATACGTACCACCTGAATTTCTTTTCGCCGGATCCCGAACGCTGTGAATTTCCGCCGATCGACCGCGTATACGGGCCCGAAGGGGTGAATAAAGTGATTGCTGCGGGCAACGAGGCCGGCTTTCTTTGTCAGTACAATCATCCGCGCTGGTCGTTCCAGAATGCGGAAGAGTACACCGGGCTCCGCGGTTTGTGGGGGTTTGAGGTGTTCAACACGGGCTGTGAGGTGGAAATGCACGACGGCTGGGGCGATTACGAGTATGAAGTGATGTGCCGGGACGGCGAGGAACTGCCTTGTGCGACGGCAACTGATGATAATCATAACTGGTCCCTTGATTTTAACAGTCCGTACAGTGATTCGTTCGGCGGGTGGACAACGTTTTTTGCTCCTTCGCTTTCGTATGATTCCGTTTTCAATGCGCTTAAGGCGGGCAATTGCTATGCGACCACAGGTCCGGAGATCAAAGGTATGTACGTAGAGGACGGAAAGTTATTCGTCGATTGTACTCCTGCAACGTCGGTGTGCGTCCGTTTCGAATCGAGGCGCTCCGCCAGTGTGAAGGCTTTAAATGACGAGGTCGAACATGCCGAATTCGACGTGAGCGGTGATTTCTGCCATTTCCGCATTGAGGTAAAGGACTCTCACGGCCGCAAGGCGATGTCCCGCGCTTACAGCATGGACGAGATTTCGAAAGATTAAGAATTGAAAATTGCTAAACCACGATTTCAAAGCGGTGCTGATCTGAAGTGCGATTCATTTCAGCGCCGTTTTTTATGCCCTGCCGGGGCGAAAAGGGTACCCCTGCCGGGGTGAAACGGGTACCTGTCCCCCGTTCCATTTTTCGGAAAAATCCGGAAAAGTCCGGAAATATCCGGAAATGCGGGAAATGCTTGCAACGGAGCGGGGAAAAAGTGTAAAATTCCGTTGACGGCGAACAAAGCGCCCGAGCAGCCATGCGGATCGTTGTCCGGCATACGTAGCAAAATAAAATGAAAGGATCAGCCCGCATTGTGCGCGGCAGATAGGAAAGGCTATGTATGTCAGGATGTTTTTGAGAGAGAGACGCGAATTGGATGCGGAGGCCGGTTCAGAAGACCGTTCGTGGGGAGTGATTTTTGAAGGCTGGTTTCCGGCGGAAACGGACGAAAAGACGATAATAGAGCTTTTAAAAGCGGGAGCTCCGGGTGTTGCCTGCGACGTATGTCTTGGTGACGATACCGTGGTTTTCCCGGAAGCGAAAGAAGTAGTAATCGAGTTCAGGGAAGAGAGCGAAGGCGATCCGGTGTTCAAGAAAATTGACGGCGACGCTTATGAGCCTGGCGAAGAGGAACGCAAACTTATCCCCGAAACGAGATGCACCAAAGCCGTGAAACGCGACAGAAGTGACCGGAACGCAAGCAGTTCCTGCCTGATGCTGGTGCTTCTGCCCGGAGAAAGGCCTTACGCCGCATATATAAAGGACGAACTAAAGGCCCTTCAGCAGGCTGTCAGAGGATTCATCGAGTTCACTTATCCGTTCGAAGATAACTGCATCGTAATAGGAAACGACGAAGCTAAACTCATCGGAATGAGAGGGAACAGGCGAATTAACGGCGAAATATACGCAGGACCGCTCTTGTTTGCAGGAGACGGACAGGACGGGGAGCTATGCAGTCTGACCCGGCGGCAGATCGAAAAATACAGCAGACGCTTTGCGCGGCCGGAGCTCTATACAGACGAAGAAGTAGAAAACAGTATAAAAATAGAAGTATACGTGATATAAGTTGGATATAAATATAAAAAAGGAATCATAAAACAAACGCGAAAGGCGAGGGCGATCATGAACGAGGGTACTTATCACGGTTTTATAGGAGCAAGACCAATCTTTTTGAAGGGTTATGACGGCGCAGGGAATTTTCAGGCCGGCTTTCTGGCGGAATGCGGAGCGTTAATGGCCGGGGAGAAGGTATTTGTTCGCGTCTGCGCGGGCACGTTCTACAGGCTTTACGTCAATGGCGTGTTTGCCGCGCACGGGCCTGCTCGGGCGGGAGAGGGATTTCTGAGAGCGGACAATATCGACGTATCCCGCCATATCAGGGACGGGGTCAATTATTTCGCGTTCGAAGTCGTCCATTACGGCGAGCCGTACGGGCCGTACTCAAACGACGTTGCCCGCGTAAAGCCGCTGCTGCTTGCCGAGATCCTTTGCGATATTGACATACCGATCGCGGTTTCGTCGAAGAACTGGAAAGCGATCGCGCTAAAGCAGCGCGTACGTCATGCAGAACGCATATCGCATTGCCGCGAAAGCGCAGAAAACTATTATATTGACGACGTTTACACCCGCTGGCGCACGGAGCCTGAGCTGTGCAGAGAAGAGGCGGAGGAGGTTGACTGTCCTTACACGATCCTCAAGCGCGGCATGGCGCTTCCTACACTCGAAAAAAGCGGCGGAGGAACGCTTGTTGACTTCGGGCTCGCGACACTTGAACAGGAAAAAGAGGTTAAGGAAGACTGGTTCTGCGCGCATGTCCCGGGTTATTTTACACAGAAAATGGAGCGTCCGGTGCTGGATTATAGAAGGTCCGTAGAGACAGGCGGCGGCGCATTGACGTGGTTCGATCGATATCCGAAAGGATTAGTGCGAATTATTAATAGTCAGAGTGAAAAATCGCTCTTTCTGCATTACGATCTGGGCGAACTGCATGTAGGCTTTATATCTGTAAAAATAGAAGTTGACCGGCCCTGCGTACTTGATATCGTCCATCTCGAGAGTTACAGCTATTTTGGCAGAAAGGACGAAGTGCAGGGCGGCGCGAATCCGGTGACAAGGCTTCATCTTACGGCTGGTAAGACCGAATTTGTCACGTTTGAACCTGCTTGCGTACGCTATATAAAAATGTATATACGTCCGGCGGGAGATTATTCGATCGACGAAGGAAAATACTGCGGAAAAACGGAGCTCGCCCCGGGCTGGGCAGTCGTTTATCCTCCGCAGGTCATCGAATATACGACGCCGGACACGAAGATAGGCAGTTTCAGGTGCAGCGACGATGACATCAACAGATTGTACGACGCTGCGAGAAGGACGCTCAGGCTCAACACGCTCGATATATTTATGGATTGCCCCGAGCGCGAAAGAGGCGGGTGGCTGTGCGATTCATTGTGGACGAGCAGAGCGTTCAACATGATGATGGGAGACGCTTCTGTCGAGCGCGAATTCATAAGAAACTTTTTATTGACCGACCCGGACAGTATGTGGCATGCGTTCTTTCCCGAAAGCTATCCGGGGCTTAAAGGCGATTTCAAAGCCTGCCCAGGGCTGCTGACGTGGAGCTTCTGGCTGATGCTCGAACTGTGCGAGTACGTCCGGCGCTCAAAAGATTATAAATTCCGCGATGAATTTGAAGCGCGCGTAGAAGCGTTTGTAAAAGGCAGCCTCGAACTGCGGGGCGATTCAGGTCTCCTTGAAAATATGCCGTGGATCTTTATAGACTGGTCGCTCGCAAACGATTTCTGCAGGCCTATCTCGACGGCGGCAAATGCACTTTACGCCCGCATGATGATCGAACTCGGTACACTTTACGGCAGAGAAGACTGGACACGCGAGGGCAATAAAATAAGGAGTATCTTGCGCGAAGTCCTGGCCGGCAGCGACGAAAAGCCGCGGGATATTGACGGCTTCCTGCCTGACGCGCTGGAATATAGGGATGGAAAGCTCAGAAAGTGCGGCAATTATTCCGAGAGTGCCCAGTATACGATGATCTGGGCAGGGTTGTTTACTAAAGAGGAAATGCCCGGCTACATCTGGCGGCTCGTGCATACGACCGGTGCAGATCGCGAATTTGAATGCGACACGCGCCTGGGAAAAGCGGGATTATTTATCGGCTTGTGCATAAGGCTCGATATGCTATCGCGCCTCGGCGAATACGACGTGATGTACCGCGAACTTCAGGCGATATATATGCCTCAGCTCCGCGAAGGACCGGGAACGCTCTGGGAAACGCAGGACGTGGTCAATACCAGCCGCTGCCACGGTTTTTCGTCACATGCCGGAGTGCTCCTAACCCGCGATATTTTAGGCCTGGGCGAACCGGACGAGGTCAATAAGACGGTCAGGATCGATCCGCATCCGATGGATCTGCGCTGGGCCAGCGGCACGGTCAATACTTCCGACGGGCTTATTTCTTTCTCCTGGTGGAAGGATCATTCAGGTAATATTGAGCAGAGGTTGACGTTGCCGGCGGGTTGGAAGGCGATACATTGACTTAATGCCCGTTTTGCCGTAAAATTCAACCGTTGTCCGGAATATTAATTCCGCGGATGACATATTTGATGTTCGTATGCAGTTTTTATGACGTTGTCATCATCACGGAAGAAGGTTTTCTATGAGACGATGGTATAAATACATGAAGCCGTACCTCGCGTACTTTATCCTTGGCCCCCTTTGTATGATCGTGGAGGTCATTGGCGAGGTAATAATGCCCAGACTGCTGGCAATCATTATCAACAGGGCGAACGACGGGCTCTTAACGTCCGGCGACAGCATCGGGATAATGTTCCTGATGATATTGACCGCGATAATAATGATGGCCGGAGGAGTCGGAGGCGCGTATTTCAGCGCGAAAGCGTCAGTAAACTTTGCCGCGGACCTGCGAGCGGATCTCTATTCGCGGATACAGGCGTTCTCGTTCGCAAACATTGACAAATTCTCCACCGGATCGCTTGTCACCAGACTGACGAACGACGTCACACAGCTCCAGAATTTTATAGCGATGGTAATGCGGATGGCTCTCCGGGCTCCCGGCATGATGATCGCGGCTCTTGTTATGGCGATAATGCTGAATCCTCCGCTTTCCGTGGTGTTTGCCGTGAGCATACCGCTTATGCTGCTCACACTTTTATTTATAATACGCACCGGCTTCAGAAGATTTTCCAAAATGCAGGCTAAGATCGACGGGCTTAACTCTAACGTTCAGGAAAACGTTACGAACGTGCGAGTCGTGAAGAGCTTCGTCCGTGAAGAGCACAGTATTAAGGGCTTCAGAAAAGCAAATAAAGAGCTTAAAGACGCCGGTGTTTCGGCAATGTCAGTGATGATCTTCCTGCAGCCCATAATGACGCTGTTCATGAACGCCACGATAATCGCCGTGATACTTATCGGCGGAAGGATCGTGCTGAACAACGGCATGCCCGTGGGCAACCTTTCGCTGTTCATCACGTACGTCACACAGATCCTGTCGTCGCTCCTGATGATAACGTTCATGCTGATGATGTCGTCGAGGGCAATGGCTTCGGGTAAGCGTATTATCGAAGTCTTAGACGAAAAGCTTGACATCTCGGACGAGAACGCGGCGCATCCCGAAAAACGCGTGGAAAACGGCGAGATCGAATTCAGGAACGTTAAATTCCGCTATTATAAAAACAGCGAAGATCCGGTGCTTTCGGACATAAATCTGAAGATACCCGCGAACTCGATCGTGGGAATAATCGGATCTACCGGCTCCGGAAAATCGACGCTCGTGTCGCTGATACCGAGGCTCTACGACTGCGACGAAGGCGAGGTGCTCGTAGACGGCGTGAACGTGCGCGATTATTCACTCGTGAATCTGCGCGACGGGATCGGGATGGTTCTTCAGAAAAACACGCTGTTTTCCGGCACGATAGCAGAAAATCTGCGCTGGGGCAATGAAGAAGCGACCGATGAGGAAGTTAAAGAATTCGCTTCTTACGCGCAGGCGGACAAGTTCATAAGCACGTTTACGGAGGGTTACGAGACTAAACTTGACCAGGGCGGCACGAACGTTTCGGGCGGTCAGAAGCAGAGACTGTGCATAGCAAGAGCGCTCCTGAAG
>JAFWQX010000159.1 GCA_017508875.1 Clostridia bacterium
CCATTTCAAACAAAATCTTTCTCCAGAGCCTTGACGAAGCTAAAACGTTGGCCTTGTCAACGAGGCACAGCTTCTTTTTGCGCTTCATTGCGCAATAGAAACCTGCTTTAAGGATCCGCTCGATCTCAGGCCTGGAATAGTACTCGGTATCAAAAGCTTCGTTGTCCCCTTCCTCACGGCGTCCGAAATAAATTCCTCCGGAAAGCTCGCGCACTATCATAATATCTACGCCGCGTGCGATAATGCTTTCCTTAAGCGGAGAAGCGTTTTTCAGCGGTTCATATATGCGAGCAGGTCTGTAATTAGCAAACGCGCCGCACTCTTTACGAAGCTTTAAAAGACCTTTCTCCGGCCTGACGGAAGGATCGGAATTATCCCATTTCGGCCCTCCTACGGCACCTAAAAGTACAGCATCGGAGCTTTTTATAAGGTCAAGCGCTTTATCCGAAAGCGGCACTCCGTATGCGTCAATGCTCACGCCACCGAATAATATCGGCGTTATTTCATAATCTACGTTATATTTTCGGAGCTCGAACTCCAGTATATCGCAGGTGACGTTACCGATCTCAGGGCCTATACCGTCTCCGGGGGCGTATATCAGCTTAAACAATTCAGGATACCTCCTTTAGCGATTATATCAAGGATAAAAGGAGCAAACGGATTCGCTTTAAAACTGTTCCCGCTCCTGGGGTTGCGGATCTCGCCGGTCTCAAGATCCGCCTCAAGTTTATCGCCCTGAACGAAATCGAGTACGGCCGCGGGGCATTCTAAAATAGGAAGGCCGATATTAATCGCATTTCTGTAAAATATACGTGCGAATGATTCAGCGACAATAAGCGAAACTCCGGCTTCGCGTATGACTGCCGGGGCGTGCTCGCGCGATGAACCGCATCCGAAGTTTGCGCCGGCGACGATAACGTCCCCGGGTCTTACCTGCTTTATAAAGTCAGGGTCAATATCTTCCATGCAGTGGGCGCTCAGAAGCTTCATATCAGTAATATTAAGATACCTTGCCGGAATGATAACGTCCGTGTCAACGTCGTTTCCGTACTTGAAAACATTTCCGCTGATCATAAAAAACACCTTCCTTTATCAAGAACCGATATATCCGTTGACCGCGGCCAGAGCGGCGGTGCGGGGAGAGGCCAGATATACTTCCGACGTGATATGACCCATCCTGCCTACAAAATTTCTGTTAGTAGTAGAGACGCAGCGCTCATTGTCCGCGAGCACGCCGGTATGACCTCCGAGACACGGACCGCACGTCGGAGTACTCACTGCCGCTCCTGCGGAAATGAAGGTCTCTATCAGCCCCTCCTCAAGCGCCTGCATGTATATTTTCTGAGTGCCGGGAATAATGATACAACGGACGTACGGCGCGACTTTTTTTCCTCTTAATATATCAGCAGCGATCCTGAGGTCTGTGATCCGGCCGTTCGTACACGAACCGATGACGACCTGGTCGATTTCGATCCTGTCGAGCGCCATTACCGGTTTTGTGTTTGAGGGTTTATGCGGCAGCGCAACCATCGGAACAAGATTTGAAAGGTTTATGTCGATTATCCGTTCGTATGCGTTTTCATCGACCGAACCGCTACTGAGCGCTCCGGTATTACAGGCTGAAACGCCGGCTTCGGCGAGGTACTGTTCGGTGATGGGGTCGACAATAAATATGCCGTTTTTTGCGCCTGCTTCAACAGCCATATTGCATACTGTAAAGCGGTCGTCAATAGATAAAGATGATACGCCTTCGCCGAAAAATTCCATCGATTTGTACAGCGCGCCGTCAACGCCTATCATTCCTATTATGCATAAAATAAGATCTTTTCCAGAGCAGTCTTCAGGAAGTTTTCCGGTAAGCCTGAAACCGATCGCTTCAGGGATCCTGAACCAGCATTTTCCAGATCTTAATGCGACCGCAAGGTCTGTACTTCCTACGCCCGTAGAGAATGCTCCGAGCGCGCCGTAAGTGCAGGTGTGCGAGTCAGCTCCTATAATGCAGTCAAACGGTGAAATATAACCGTTTTCAGGCAAAAAGCAGTGTTCTATTCCTACTGTACCGACGTCAAAGAAATCGATCCCGGAGTGTAATTTTGCGAAATCTCTGCACTGCTTAACGTTCTGCGCGGATCTTATGTCTTTGCACGGAGTAAAATGATCCATACAGAACACGTAGCGGCAGTCACTGTAAAGCTTTCCGTCCGGAAAATATTTGGTGAAAAGATTAAGCGCAGGAGGAACGGTGATGTCATTGCCCATAGCGAGGTCAAGAGAACATGAGCAGAGTTCCCCCGGCTTCACGTAATCTCTGCCTGCTTTGGATGCGAGAATGCGCCTCGACAGCGACATCGGAACAGGATCGGGTGCTTTCATTGACATTCACTCCTTTTTATCTGGCTTCCTCCGCTGCTTCGCCCAGCTGGAAGACCATATTGTTAATAGCGTTAAGATAAGCCTTAATACTTGCCTCGAAAATGTTCGGGTCAACGCCGTAGCCTTTATATGCGGTATCGCCTCTTTTTATCCTTACGGATACGGCACCCTGGGCGTCAGCGCCGCCGGTAACAGCTTCGATCTTATATTCAGACAAAGTAAGGTTAAAGCCGGTAGCATTATTGATCGCATTGAAAGCGGCGTCGATAGGACCGCCTCCCATAGCGTTCCCCTCAGGCATCGGCTCTCCGTTCTTCTTAAGCCTTATGCAGCACGTGTTTGAAAGCATATTGCTTGAACTGATAATATAGCGGTCAAGTCTGTACGTCTTCGGTATCTCGGATATCGAATTTTTAAGCAGCGCTTCAATATCTTTATCTGTGATTACTTTTTTCTTATCTGCAAGAAGCTTGAAATCTGCGAAAACGGTATCTAAACGTTCTTTCGGGAGCGAGAATCCCATTTCCAGCAGCTTTTCTTCAAAGGCGTGGCGTCCGGAATGCTTTCCGAGTACTATAACATTTTCGGTCAGCCCGACGGATTCCGGAGACATTACCTCGTATGTTGCACGGTTTTCCATTACGCCGTGCTGATGGATACCTGCCTCGTGGGCGAATGCATTAGCGCCGGTGATCGCTTTATTCGGCTGGACTTTAATACCGGTTATCATTGAAAGAAGCTTGCTGGTCTTGATGATCTGCTTAGTATCTACGTGCGTATCGGCGTCATAGTACGCGGATCTGACTTTAAGGTTCATAACGATCTCTTCGAGGGCTGCGTTTCCGGCGCGCTCACCGATACCGTTCACCGTACATTCGATCTGGTCGGCTCCGAGTTTTACCGCTTCGAGCGAATTTGCGACCGCCATACCGAGATCATTGTGACAATGGACCGAAAACGGGACGTTTTTAAGCTCGTCTTCTTCCTTTATCCTTTTCACGATCCTGACAAAATCATCAGTTGCGGCATAACCTACGGTATCAGGAATATTGATTATCGAAGCACCCGCCGAAACGGCCGCTTTATATGCAGTCACAAGAAACTCAAGGTCGGAGCGCGTAGCGTCTTCGGCTGAAAACTCTATATCGTCAGTGTATGATCTGGCGTAAGCCACAAAGGTACAGATGCGGTCAATGAGCTCTTCCCTGCTTATATGGAGTTTATATTGCAGATGGATATCGGACGTGGCAATAAACACGTGGATCCTCGGCTTTTTAGCGTTTGAAACCGCTTTCCAGGCGAGGTCAATATCATTTTTATTAAGGCGTGCGAGTGCTGCTACGGTGCATTTATCCGAAAGCGCAGAGGCAATAGCGGAAACACTTTCAAAATCTCCGGGAGAGGCGGCAGGAAAACCGGCTTCTATAACGTCAACGCCCAGCAGCTCCAGCGCAAGGGCCATTTTGATCTTTTCTTTTGCAGTCATGCTGAAACCGGGCGACTGCTCTCCGTCCCTTAAAGTCGAATCAAAGATCTTTACATACCTCAAGAGAAAACACCTCCTCTTTCAACAAAGATTCTACCACAAATCGCAATTGCGGTCAATTTATAACAGCAGTTAAAATTGTGTTGACAAGCGCCGGAACTTGGGTTAAAATTAACACATTAAAAGATCACTCCCTTGTGTGGTTTTAAAAGCCGTTGTTATCTTATAAAAACGGCGAAGATTATTTAGGAGGAATTCAAATGAAAAAGAAACTTTGTGTATTCCTGGTTCTTTTCGCAATGGTAATGTCGATGTTCGCTCCGGCTATGTTTGCCGAAGAAGACACTGCGACTGTCGGAGCTTCCGAAGAGACCCCCGCTATTGTTGAAGGCCCCGGCGGACTTGATTTCTATTCAGTGACTATTCACTATGAGAAACCGATCCTCGTCGATTACGTCTATAAAGGAAAAAAGTACCTGTTCGTTGACGACGAAGGAAATCAGGCTATGTCTGATGAATATATCTGGAGAACGGGCACCACCAAGAGCAACGGTTATTACGCAAACAAGACTTCAAAATCTGCCGAGATGAACTTCTATCAGATGCAGTCCGTTGAACTCGGAATACCGGCACTCGCCCACTATTCCAAAGTTCCTTATAACTACGCTTACATTACTCACATTCAGAATAATGCCGTTATTAAGACCCGCGAATCCGTAAACTTCTACGGAATTACCGAGCCCTACGACGAAGGCGATCCGTACGTAAATAAGAATCCTAACATCGAATACGACAGCAAGGGTTATGCCATCGACATTAATACTGATGATGAAGGTAATAATTACCGCATCGATATTAATAACTACAGGATCACGAAAGATGACCTGTGGCTCGATAACGAAGGTCAGAGAGTTGAGCTCTTCTATCAGAAGTGCCAGTACGTCTGCACCGGTAAAGATGATAAAGGTAAACTTAAGTACAGCCAGGATAACATCAAATACATGGAAGAATATGAGATGTTCCCCTTTGATACGCGTTATGATGAGAACGGCATGATCAGAGACGTCAGCCAGATCAAGGCTCTTCAGTATGTTACTACTGAAGAAATGAATGAATTCATTGATAAAGTAACTGCTATGCTCGAAGCTGATCCCGAGTCCGTTACTCCTCAGAATCCTCAGTACCTTCCTTTCCACGTTACCTTGGATGAAAATGAAATGGCAGAGATGACTTCCAAGGAGAATAAGAAAAACTATAAGTTCCCCAAGAACGATTACTCTTATAAACTTCTCTACAAGATCTCGAAAGACGATCCCGCTGCAAAGACTGCTCCTGCTGATGCTTCCGCTACCGCTGATCCTAAAGCTGAAACCCCGAAGATCGACGACGCTATCTACTACAGCAAAGATACAGTCTTCACGAAAGAGAATATCGCACTGAGCGGCGAATTCCTCGCGTTCGGTACTCCTGTTCAGGGTGAACCCAAGCTCAACGTTAAGATCAAGGACATTTCTGTTGAGATCGACGCTGTCGGCGATAAGATTTATGACAATGCCGAAGAAGATCCTCAGAATAAGAACACGATCGTTATTTCCCTCAATGATTTCGAAAGTAACTGCCTGGAGAAGAAGGCTGCTTTTGAAGAAGGCTATGTCAGTCAGGAAGATTATGAAGATTTCTCTTCTATGATCCTCGGCACGATCCACAGCAAGACTACCAGTACCGCTCCCGATTTCAGTAAAGATAATCTTAAGACTGATGAAAGCGGAAACGCGATCGAAGGCACAAACTGGAAGAGCACCGTTCAGTCCATTTATCTGAATCTTGATGAAGAGACCCTTGCAAAACTTCCCGGCAGCGCTTCTATCTTCCTTAACTTCCATATCGAGACTCAGCAGCCTGAAGATGCTTTTGATCTCGCTCAGTGCAAACTCAACAGCAAAAAGTCCAGCTTAGTTGCTGAAAATGCTGTTAAGTATAAGAGACCCAGCGAGCCCCTGCCTACTGAGAAACCTGCTAATACCGGTAACGGCAGTATTCCGTGGAACATCATTATTCCTGTCATCGCCGGCGTAGTAGTTCTTGCGGTAGTCATAGTTCTGATTGCTGTGATCGGAAAGAAGAAAAAAGCTAAAAAAGCCGAATGATTTGCACGTAAAATTATTCATAAACCTTTAACACACAAGGTCAGAACGGAGCCGGAAGCTGATTCCGGCTCCGCTTATTATTGACAGAAAAGCGGTGCTAATGTATAATTCGTTTAGACCCGGATACATCCGGACGGAAAGGATATGTGATTTTGACCAATGGTCGATGATGCCAGCGTTCCCATACAAGTGATCATTACGATCGTTTCGTTTATTCTATCTTCCCTTTTTGCAAGTTCAGAATACGCGCTTAATATTCTTAATGAATCCGAACTGAAAAAGTTCGATTCAAAACGTGAAAACAAAAAATATGAGAAACTTTATAAAGTAGTTGAAAATGATACGGATTACGTAGAGGCAATGCATCTTGGCAGGCTGCTGTTTTTGCTGTTATCTGCCGTTTGTATGTTTTCCGTTATCGCAGGCAGGATCGTATCTCTCGAAACTGTATTTAAAGTTCTGATCATCGCTGCGTTTATAGTGCTTTTTACGATGCTAACGGCGGCTTTTGTTTATCTCATCCCCCACCACGTTGTCCTGCATGATCCCGTAAAACGCGGAATGGGACTCATCGGGTTTATATGCTTTTTTAAGGTCGTTTTCTACCCGTTTGTTAAGCTGAATTATCTGATTGTGAAAGCAATCCTTTCTGTATTCAGGATAAAAATCACGCGTACGCCGGAGATCATAACAGAAGACACTATCATATCGCTTGTCAATGAAGGCCAGGAAAGCGGAACTATTGACGACGACGAGCGCGAGATGATCAGCAACGTTTTTGACCTCAACGATAAAACGGCCGGCGACGTGATGACGCACAGGACCGAAATAAGCGCCGTTGACGAAAACTGCACTTATGAAGAGCTTATGAAAATTGCCCTCGGCGAACGTTATTCGCGCATTCCTGTATATAAAAACAGCATCGATGAGATCATTGGCATCATACATATCAAAGATCTGCTCGGTATCGATCCTGCGAAGTTCGCGATAAAAGACATAATACGCGAAGCGAGTTTTGTACCGGAATCTCAAAAACTCGACGACGTACTCAAAATATTGAGAACGTCGAGCATACATTTAGCCGTCGTTGTAGACGAGTACGGCGGCACTGCAGGTATCGTGACAATGGAAGATATTTTAGAGGAACTTGTCGGAAATATCAGGGATGAGTATGACAGCGACGAAGTCCTGATCGAAAAGCAGGAAATCAGCAAAGTCGATGACAATACGTATCTCATCGAAGGTCTTACTGAAATCGGCGACGTTAACCGCGAACTCGGATTAGAAATACCTGACGATGAATACGGAACAATGAGCGGGTTCCTTATTAGCCTGATCGGCGAGATACCCGAAGAAAATGATCATCCTTCGGCTGAATTCGATAATCTTAAGTTAACGGCGGAAAACAGCAATGACAAAATAGTTACTCTTATCAAGCTTGAAATATTACAAAAGTCGGACGAAACGGATGAAGACGGTTCCGACACAGAGAAAGAGCCGGTTCAGCCTGCAGCAGGCATAAGTGAATAATCGTACAGGAACAGTACTTTTAACAGCACGACGAGCGCAAGGATGAACAGATAGTAGCCGCGGAAAACGATCTTAGTAACGCGGTTATCTGTTCCCTTCCGGCCGTTGTACAAACGGATAAGCGGCAGAGCAAGCAGCATGCCGGGCATGCAGAAATTGCGCTTCAGCTCGTCTTTGTATGCTTCCGAATATCCGGGGGCAAATTTAGAAAACAATAAAGAAACCAGCGGTATCACGACGGCGAGCGTAACGATAAAAAATGATATTTTGATAAACGTGTATTGTGAAAACAAATATTTTCTTCTGTTTACCGCTGCGATCCGTTCCTTATCGCCGTTTTCAAAAGCGGCAGAGTCCTTCCCTTCCTGCTCTTTGAGGTAAATGAATACTACGAATGCAATTATAGGCATATAAGGCGCGAATTCCATTCCGATAAACAAAGATGTTGCGCAAAGAAACGCGACGCAGAACATTTTTTGTATCTGCGTCTTCATTTTATCGTAAAACATTACGGAACCTATGCAAAAAAGGCAGGTCAGCGCGAGGCTGAAATAAGATCTGATGTCGGAAAGGCTCTTCTGGTTATAAAAAGCAAACCTGTAAGGAAACGCGCAAAGGACGGCGAGAACTATATTTCTGACGATCAGAGGAGTCAGTTTTTCGCTGTGTTTATATGCTTCTATCGAGCATAAAGCGAGCAGCGGCAATGAAGCATATCCAAGGATACCAAGAATAAAGGACAATGGTTTTAAAGTGATGATTCCCGAAAAAGCAAAAATATAAGCTGTAAGGCTCGCAAGCGTTATAAGCTTTAAAACAAAATGATCGACGCCACCCGTTTTAACATTCGCTGTATCGATTGACCCTTCCAAAACTAAATCCCTCCGAACTATGTACCAGCCGGTTCAGCGCCTTTTATTATAAACAAAAGACTCAGAACTGAAATTGACCGCCAGCAAAACCAAATATACACCTACAGACGGGTATTCCGAAACGTTAAGGACAGAGCAGAGCTTCAGAAAATAAACGCCGAAAAGAATGTTGATGATGCTGAAGATCAATATCCACCACCAACGCTTTATTTCAAGCGCGCTCAGCTGGATCGCCGCACAGAACTGCGCGGAGGCAATAAAGAAAGCAAGGAACGCATATACTGTGACGTTAAGTTCAAAATCAAGTACCGGGAGGAAGAAGATAAGCAAAGCGAAAATCGTCAGAAAGAAGGAAGTCTGCAAAAGCCAGCCCGGTCTGAAATATATCCGTTTGTTAAGAGAAAAAGAGACGAAGCAAAGCAGTGCTACAAGCGCAAAACATGCTCCTATAACGATCTCTTTCTGGCGCTCGTTACTGAAAGGATAGAAAACGACAGCTGCGGCTGCGGCGATCAGCACGAGAGATGCGAGGATCAGAATATTGCGTGAATGATTCTTAATCGATTTCATTTTTCGTCACATCCGTGTTCAAGCATGAGTCTGGCTTTGTAACTGTCACGGCACATCTCGGTCACGCCGAGTTCCGCCTTCCATCCGAGCATTTCAAAAGCTTTTCGCGTATCGGCGTAGCATTCCGCAACGTCGCCGGGTCTTCTCGGGGCAAATTCCACGGGAACCTTAACGTTGTTCACTTCTTCGAAAGTTCTGATAAGTTCGAGAACGCTGTATCCCCTGCCAGTACCGAGATTTATCGCCTGAATATCATTGACGCGCATAATACGCTCAACTGCTTTAACGTGGCCTTTGGCAAGGTCGAGAACGTGAATATAATCGCGTACGCCTGTACCGTCGACGGTCGGATAATCGTTTCCGAACACGCTGATCTTATCCTGTTTTCCGAAGGCGGTATCAAGAATACGCGGCATAAGATTATTCGGGATACCGTTTGGATCTTCGCAAAGAAGGCCGCTCGGATGTCCCCCGACGGGATTAAAATAACGGAGCAGTATGATAGCCCATGAATTATCGGAAACATAAAGATCTCTAAGAATATCCTCGATCATCAGTTTGGTCCTTCCGTAAGGATTAGTAACTGAAAGAGGCTCGTCTTCCGTGATCGGAACACTTTTAGGAATACCGTAAACAGTGGCGGAAGAACTGAATACTATCCGCTTAACGTTATGTCCGGACATCGTTTCGAGGAGGTTCAGCGTTCCGGTGATATTGTTCTGATAGTACATCAAAGGTTTTTCGACAGATTCACCGACGGCTTTATAGCCGGCAAAATGAATGACGCAATCTATATCATTCTCGGAAAAGATGCGTTCAAGCGAATTTTTATCGGCCATATCGGCATGATAGAACTTGAACCCCTTTCCGGTAATGTCAACGATCTTATCGATCACAGAAGGTTTGCTGTTCGTAAAATTATCAAAAACGACCAGGTCATATCCGGCTTCAAGCAGTTCGACACATGTATGGCTACCGATAAAACCGGTTCCGCCCGTCACTAAAATACTCATAAAATAACCTCCCCGGCAGAAAAATCCCGCCTTAAAAATTGTACCCGAAAACGCACAGATTTTCAAGTTAAATCATTAATTTAAAAGTTTTAAAGTTTGCGGATCGCTGATTTTTGAGTTTGCGATTGCAAGCCCGGCGCTTCTGCCCGTCGAAAAAGCGATCGTAAGATTAAAACCGCCGGTAAGGCCGTCAGCGTCAATGATCTCCCCGGCAAAATAAAGTCCTTTCAGGAGCTTCGAGGAAAGCGTAGCGGGGTCAATTTCTTTCAGCGTGATCCCGCCCTGCGTTACGACGCCGTGGTCAGGATCGTCAGGTCCGAGCGGCGTAAGTCTGAAATGTTTCAGCGCTTTTACGAGCATATTCCTTTCGGCTTTTGAAATCGAGGAAACCTGTCTGAAAAGCCCGATCCCCGCCCTGCTGAGAACCGGTTCGATAATTGCCCCCGGAAGCAGGTCGCAAAGAGCGTTTTTAATAAGCTTCGATTTGTATTTTAAAAGATCGCCCGCAATGCGCTTATCAAGCGCGGCATCATCAAGAGCAGGTTTGAGATCCAGTTCGATATAAAAACGGCGGTCGGAGTTTAAAGGATTATAGATCGAGCGGTCGAAGCGAAGATAAGGCTTAAGCGCGTCAGGATCACGGACGGAATCGTGCTGTACGATCGCCTTTTCAATGTAATATCTGCTCAAACTAAGCACGGTAGGACCGGTAATCCCGCTTTCAGTAAACATAAGCTCGCCAAAATCCTCAAAAACAGGCTTATTTGCCTTGTAAAGGCGTATTCCGGTATTCTTAAGGGTCAATCCCTGCATTGACCCGCAATCGCCTTTTTCGGCGCATTTCAGGGCAATCAGCGAAGGCAGCGGCGGTACGACGGAATGACCTGCACGTATGGCGAGCGAAAAGCCAGACCCGTCGGATCCTGTCCCCTGATACGTTATCCCCCCGGTAGCAATAACTACCGTATCTGAATAAAGCACGTGCTTCTTTCCGGAAAGGATCCCCTCTACGCCGCAAAGTTTTACGGAACTGTCATCCAACAGCAGTTTTGTCGCAGTAAAATCATATAAAACTGGCACGCGAAGTTCCTTGAGCCTGCGCACAAAAAGTTCCGCAACGTCATAAGCTCTTCCGGAAGCCGGAAAAACTCTTGCCCCGCGCTCCGTTACGGTCTCGAGTCCCGAACTGTTCAGATAATCAATGAGATCTGAATTGGAGAATTTTCTGAGAGAAGACAAAAGGAATTTATTTCCGGCAATAATATTTTCAGTGAGCGTCTCGAAATCGCACGCGTTCGTGACGTTGCAGCGGCCCTTACCGGTGATCCTGAGCTTCCTGCCAAGAATTTTGTTCTTTTCGGCAATAATAACCTTAAGCCCCTTTTCGGCCATTGTAACGGCTGCCATCATTCCGGCGGGACCGCCTCCGATTATAACAGCGTCATATTGTTTATTGCCGGTCATATGTAATGTGCCATTTTCTGCGCGTCGGAATGCGCTTCGTCATAATTGTATTTCTGCAGCTGCCTGTTTTTGAAAAAAGCGAGCGCGGGCTGAGGGAACAGCGCGTAAGTCAGTACGTCCTCTTCCTGCTCTATATATTGGGCTGCTTCTTTACGGTACTCGGGAAGTTTGTCTTCTATAAGATCGGCCGGACGGCAAGTGATGGGCTCACGGTCTCCGAGTATCATTTTGCGGAAGTCGGGATCGATCGGAGCGGGAGTTTTACCGTATTCGCCGGCGACAACGCCTTTTACCTCTTTAGTTACGGTTTTATATCGTTCACCGGCCAGCACGTTCAGCACAGCCTGCGATCCGATGATCTGGCTGGTGGGTGTGACAAGCGGCGGATAGCCGAGATCTGCGCGTACGCGGGGAACTTCTTCAAGGACTGCGTCATATTTATCCATTGCCCCCGCCTGCTTCAGCTGGGAAACAAGATTTGAAAGCATACCGCCCGGGACCTGGAATATAAGAGCATTGACGTCGGGACAGAGCATACGTGTGTCGAGTTTTCCGCTTGCAATATATTTTTCTCTTATCGGTCTGAAATAAGCTGATATTTCGCTTAATGCTTTAATGTCGAGGCCTGTGTCGTACTGAGTTCCGGCAAGTGCCGCGACCATCGGCTCCGTCGGAGGCTGCGACGTGCCCATCGCGAACGGAGAGATCGCGGTATCAATAATATCGACTCCGGCCTGTATCGCGCGCAGATATGTCATTGAACCAAGGCCGCTTGTATAATGAGTATGAAGTTCGATCGGCACTTTAATATTCGCCTTTAGCGCGCTTACGAGTTCAAACGCATCTTCCGGAACGAGCAGACCTGCCATATCTTTGATGCAGATAGACTGTGCACCCATTTCTTCGAGTTTTTTAGCGTCTTTTACGAAAGTTTCAGCATTATGGTAAGGGCTCGTTGTGTATGAAATACAGCCCTGAGGATGACCGCCTTCTTTAATGCAGGCATCGATAGAAACTTCAATATTTCTGGTATCGTTAAGCGCGTCGAAGATCCTTATTATATCGATGCCGTTGGCAATTGATTTCTGAACGAAATAGCGGACAACGTCATCGGGATAGTGCTTGTATCCCAGAAGGTTCTGACCGCGCAGGAGCATCTGGAGCGGCGTTTTCCGGGCAATGCGTTTTATTGCTCTTAAGCGTTCCCAGGGATCTTCGTTAAGAAAACGTAGACAGGCGTCGAACGTGGCACCTCCCCAGCATTCAAGGGCATTATACCCTATGTTATCCAGGCGTTCGATCGCCGGGAGCATCTCGTCGAGCTTCATTCTCGTAGCAATCAGCGACTGATGAGCGTCTCTTAATATAGTTTCAGTGATTTTAACCTTTGCCATAATATACCTCAGCGTCAGCAGAAAAGTATCGATCAGCGGTCATTTGCGGTAATATAAAAGTACTTCGCCGGAAGCGGCGCTCTTACCAGATGTGACGTTTATAACTGATATGGTCCCGTCTTCAGGAGCTGTTATTTCGTTTTCCATCTTCATCGCTTCCAGTACGATAAGGCTCTGGCCGCGCTTCACACTGTCTCCTGCTTTAACGTTGACTTTTAAAACCGTACCGGGCATCGGGGCTCGAACGGGAATGTCATTATCGGAAACATCCGGACGTGAAATTGCTGCGGCAGAAGCAGGCGCCGCAGGTATTGAAAATGAATCGCGGGAAACAGACGAAGAAGGAACGTCTTCAGAATCGATCAGTTCAACTTCTACTTCGTATTTTTCTCCGTTGACCGTAATATTATACTTCTTTTTCATGAACAATGTCCCCTTTCAGGAAAAGCATGTAAAACTATTTTATAAAATATTAAGAAACGCGGCGATGCGCAGCCTTGTTTCTGCAGGATCGATGATATCGTCGATAAGGCCTTTTTCTGCAGCTCCGGCAGCAGAAGAATATTGAGTTTTATAAAGGGCAATATATTTTTGCCTTGCCGCAGCCGGATCGGGATCGGACCTGATATCATCTGCATATTTCATCAGAGCAGCTGCAGCAGGATCGATCGCGTCAATATAAGTTCCGTCCCAGGCAAGAGCTATATTTCCGGCATCCGATTCACGTCTTTTGATGAATACGGGAGCGAGCATACCACACGCAGAGCCGATGACAATCGAAATTGCTTTACACTTATTCGCGCGGCAGGATGGCGTCAAGATATCCGCGATTACAGCAGGAAGTTCAAAAGCATCACATTCCGAAGCCTTTACTCCCGTAAAGTCCAAAAGGTTTACAACAGGAATATTAAATGTGATACAGTATTTTTGGAAGCGCCGGATCTTTTTAAGCGCGTCAGTTCCGATAAGACCGCAGGAATCTCCCGTGTCGCATGAAACAAACCCCGCGGTCCTGCCGAAGATCTTTCCAAATGCAGTAACGATCCCGGTGCCGTATCCGCTCCCCGTTTCAAAGCATAAACAATCATCTGAAAGCGCTTTGCAAAGCTCGATTCCGCGAAGTCTGGCGATATCATCCGAATAGAACTCTTTACCGGCGTTAAAGACAGATCCGGGCGCTCCGGAAAAAGCAGATTCAGGCAGATAATTGAAAAGCGATGAGAGCGTTTTCTTTAAAACTTCAATATCTTCACATACGCATGAGACAGCCTCCGAATGAAGCGCCGTGTATTTGGAATCGAATTTTAATTTATTAACAGACTCATTTCGATTAGATGCAATATTAACTGCGGTATCAGAAAGCGCCGAAAGCGATGCGTCAACGCCGTATAAAAATACGAAATCGAACGTGGACGCAAGCGCCGCGTTAAGCCCGAGGCAATCTCCGCGGACAATAAATATAAGCGGAATCTTACCCGAAGCACGTTTAACAGACTCTAACAGACCTGAATATCCGTACAGTACTTCAGCTCCGCCGGATATATCCGAAAGAGATCCGTTAATACTTAGCAAAAAAGGCGCTTTATGTGCGACAGCAGCATCAAGCGTTCGAATCACCTTCCGAATAAAAACAGTGCCGTGAACAGCGGGTCTGTCATCCGGGCTGTCAACGGCAGCAAATACAAGTCTCTGGTCAATAGAACCGTACCCGGTAACACATTCGTCCGAGCCGTCACCGCCGGTTCCGTTTCCGTGTAAAAAAGCAAGGGTCTTTACAAATGAATCCTCATCGAAAAGCGATTTGAATAGAAGCTCTGACAAGTCTTAACCCTCCTTTCTGAAATGGCGATCGGCATAAGCACCAATCACATTTATTTTATCAAATTCCGGAAATAAAATCAACAATCCTCCTGATGGTTTTTTCGGCATCGCGGATCACTTCATATTTATAGCAGCTCAGGAGCGCATTTATATAATCTCTACGCGAATATCGCGAATCAAGAAATAAAACGAAACCTCTGTCTTTATCAGTACGTATGACCCTCCCCGCAGCCTGAATAACTTTATTGACGCCGGGATAAAAATACGCGTTCTTAAAACCGGAATCATTGTCAGCGCGCATCGGATAACTGTTCCCCACCGTATAATCACTATCACGATCCTTCTCCTGATCATTGCCCCGGTCCCTGTTCAGATCCATCCCTTTCTCATAATAAGATCGCAAAAACTCAGTCCTTCTCCCTACCTGCGGGATGCCGGTCCCCACTATAACAACACCGCTGAGCCTGTCACCGGGAAGATCGAGCCCTTCCGAATAGCTTCCGCCTAGCACACAGAATCCGATATGAAGCCCCGGCGGAGAAGCCTCGAACCCTTCAACGAAGCGGTTCCTTAGCTCCTGATCGGAACTTTTAGGCTGAACAAATACATAATTTTCCCTGAAATTTGCATCAAGAGAACCGTACACGGACTCCATGTACGTCCAGGACCCGAAAAAAACGATGTAATTGCCCGTTTTAAGCGATTTTGAGAGGTCAATGATAAAAGATGCCACCTGTACCTTCGATGCCTCTCTGGCCCTGTAGCGCGTGTCTGCGAACGTGCCGGCAATTGCGAGCAGGTTTTCTTTCGGGAACGGCGAGCTGAGGGAAACGAAAGGCATATCTTTCGCTCCGAATAATTCCGCAAAAAACGTTTCGGGCAGCAGAGATCCGGAAAAAAGGACCGCGCCCCGGCCTATCCCGCACTTCCCCCTTATAATTCCCGACGGATCCATGCAAAGCAGCGACGAAGTACCTCCGTTTTCAGGCGAAGAATTAAACAAAAAACCTCCGTTTTCGATCATGGAATAGATCGTTTTAAAATGGATCATATTAAAACACAGTTCGAGCAGGTTTGCATCTTCGTGCTTTTCAAGATATTCGAAAGCGAGGTCTGTAAGTCTATCTGTAACCTTAATGAGCTCCGAAGCGTCAGAAACTATACCTTCTGCTTCCGAACGCGAATAAGCATCGATAAGCTCGGCCGCCTTGAGCAGCTCTTTACCGAGCTTCAGCCGCTTTTTCTTCTTAGCGCAGCTCATCAGAGCATCAACGTTAAGCGAAGCCGAGTACATTGACCGTACGCGTTCCGGCAGCTGATGCGCTTCATCGATCAGAAAATAATATTGCCCCCGCTCTTCTGCAAACCATCGTTTTAAATAACTTTCCGGGTCGAACAGATAATTATAATCTCCTATTATGACGTCGCAGAACTGCGTCAGATCGAGCATCAGTTCAAACGGGCACACATTATGTTTATGAGAAAGTTCCTGTACGCAGGTGCGGTCAAAAAAGCTTTTGCCTGAGCATATCGCTTCACGGATCGCCGCCCTAACGTTTGTAAAATGATTTTTAGCGTACGGACAATTTTCAGGGTCGCAGCCTCTGCTATCCTGCGTGTTTTCGCTTTTAAAGATACAAATCTTATCCTTCGCGCACAGCGAACAAACTTTCATTGACGGAACAGATCCAAGCGCAAGCTTAAGCGTTTCCTCCGCAGGCCTGGCGCCTTCGTTCTTAGCAGTAAGGTAAAAAATTGCCGAACGCTCCCCTGCCTTAAAATCGAGCGCTTTGAGCGCGGGATAGATAGCCGCAGCCGTTTTGCCGATACCGGTAGGAGCGTTGACCTGAAGCACCGGGATCGCGTCGTTCTTAAGAGCATTATAAACGTTGACCGCCATAGTCCTTTGCCCGGATCTGAAACTCCCGTGCATAAACGGCATACCTGTAAGTTCTGCTTCTAATTCCCGGTTATGGCGGTTAAGATACGAAACGTACGAAGAATAGCGCGTCAGGAGCGGAAACACTCTTTCTCTCAGACTTTTTGCGGTATGGTCAAAGCTGAATACCCTTATCGCCGAAAAATCCGAATAAAGCCCGTAGATCACGTCGATCCTCACCATAGTATCGTCAGGCTTATCCGCGGTCAATATGAACCCGTATATCTCTCCCTGTGCAAGATGCGTAATATCTGCCGCTTCAGGATAATTATCGGCGCTTTTTATCTCTGAAATAACGGTTATTTCTCCTTCTGTGTGAAGCCCGTCGATCCTTCCCTCGAGCGTAAATCCGCCGTCCGAAGGCAGGTCCTGATCTTCCGGTATATATTTATATAAGACCTGTTTTTCAGCAGCAAAATCCGGGTGCAGCGATCCAAGCTGTTTTTGTACGGCCTTATGCAATTTAACGCCTTTTCTCGCTTTATTAAGAGGCGCAGAGGCGCCGGACGAGCCCAGACCGCCCGTCAGCGTTAATTTCTCTGCAAATTCTCTTACCCCGAGCAGATCGTAGCGCATTATCCAGATCCTCTCCCGTTAAACGAACTTCATAAAGATCTCGTTGCCCATATCGAGCCCTTTTTGCGTAAGTGAAAGATCGTCATGAACGTAGCCTTTTTTGATAAGTTCCTCGATTTCCCCAGCAAAATCGTCTCTTAACAGAGCCCCGCCGAATAAATGCGAATAAAGTTCAGGATCGGGGCCTTTTGTCTTACGAAAGCCGAGCATCATATATTCTTTTTTACGGGCATTGACGTCCAGGATCTCCTGTATTTCTGAGACGACCGGTTTTTCGGAATATATATCACCGGCTTTATTTGAAGCAGGAGCATATGCATTAATATAAGCGGATACGTCCGGAACGTTTCGGAACCGTACGAATTGACCGTCATCCGGTGCGGGAAGGAACGAGACGGCGCCTGCGCCGATGCCTGTGTACGGTGCTCCGGACCAGTATTTAAGATTATGGCGGCTTTCAAAGCCGGGCAGGACAAAATTAGATATTTCATATTGACCGAATCCGCGTGCCTTCAGCATATCAGAAAATTCATAATACATTTCACGCTCGAGTTCATCTTCGACGCGGTCAAGGCGCCCTGCGTTATCCCAGGAATAAAGCGGCGTTCCGGGCTCTGTGATCAGACTGTAAAAACTGACGTGCGGAATTTCGTTGTCAATAACAAACGAGGCTTTATCGCGTACGTTCATGAGCGTTTCCGCCAAAGATATGCCGTAAAGTCCCGGAATACCGAATATAAAATCCACGTTTATATTATCGAAATAGCGTTTCGCAAGCGCGACGGCTTCTTCAGCTTCTTTCGAAGTATGGATCCTGCCCAGAAACCTGAGCTGCGCGTCGTTAAGCGACTGCACGCCTATGCTTATTCTGTTGATCCCGGCCTCGCGGTACGCTTTTAATTTATCGTCTGTAAGTGTCCCCGGATTAGCTTCGACCGTTATCTCCGCACCGTCCGAAATATCGAAAACGCAGCGCAATTTATGGATAAGTTCGGTAATGTTTTTATGTGGCAGCAGCGAAGGCGTTCCTCCGCCGATATATACTGTATCATATGCTGCAGGCGTGAGTGCTCCGCACCGAAGAGTCCTCCCGTGAGCGCATCCGGAAATGTAATCAGCTTCATTTAAAAGCGCAATAAAATACGAATCGTAAATATCGGATCCCTTCCCGCAAGGTGAATCATTTGCGCCCAGCGAAAAGAAATCGCAATAATTGCATTTTTTTACGCAGAACGGAATATGAATATAAAGACCGGGCTTTTGAATGTTATTCATAAATAGCGGATCCTTAAGACGGAAATGCAAATACTGATAAGGCGTTCATCAGCTGTCAGTATCGAGCTTTAATACAGTCAGGAACGCCTCCTGCGGAACTTCTACGTTACCGAACTGGCGCATCCTTTTCTTACCTTCCTTCTGCTTTTCGAGCAGCTTTTTCTTTCTGGTAATATCTCCTCCGTAGCATTTCGCAAGCACGTCTTTGCGATATGCCTTCACGGTCTCGCGGGCGATTATCTTACCGCCGATGCACGCCTGGATCGGGATCTCGAACTGGTGTCTGGGAATGACGTCTTTGAGTTTTTCTGCGATCTTACGCGCTCTGCCGTACGCTTTTTCTTCATGGACAATAAAAGAAAGTGCGTCTACTATCTGTCCGTTAAGCAGTATGTCAAGCTTTACGAGTTTCGAAGGCTGGTACGCGGTCAATTCGTAATCGAGCGAAGCGTATCCCCTTGTCCGTGATTTCAGAGCGTCAAAGAAATCATATATTACTTCGTTAAGCGGCATATTAAACGTAAGCACCACGCGTGTCTCTTCGATATAATCCATATTGAGGAATACGCCGCGGCGGTCGTTGCAGAGTTCCATAATATTTCCGACGTACTCTTTCGGCGTCATGATCGTCGCTTTTACCATTGGCTCCTCGATATGTTCTATCGTTGCTGGATCAGGAAAATTGGAAGGATTGTCCAGCGTGATCTTATCGCCGTTCGTGAGAAATACTTTGTAAATAACGCTTGGTGTCGTTGTTATGAGATCAAGGTCAAATTCTCTTGAAAGACGCTCCTGGATTATTTCGAGATGCAGCAGTCCTAAAAAGCCGCATCTGAAGCCGAAGCCGAGCGCCTGAGATGTTTCGGGCTCAAAAGTCAGTGAAGCATCGTTTAATTTGAGCTTAAAAAGCGCGTCGCGAAGAGCGTCATAATCGTTTCCGTCCACGGGATAGATTCCGCAGAAAACCATCGGCTGAACTGATTTGTAGCCCGGGAGAGGCTCTGAAGCGCAGGGGTCTTTAAGCGTGACGGTATCACCTACAGTAGCATCGGTAATATCTTTGATCGCTGCGGCGATGTACCCTACTTCGCCTGCTTCAACAGACGCAGACGGCAGCAGCGTGCCCGGTTTGAACCAGCCAACTTCAGTAACGGTATATTCGTTTCCCGTAGACATAAATTTAATAATATCGCCGCGCTTTACGCTGCCGTCGACGATCCTTACGTAAACAATTACGCCTCTGTATGCGTCATAATATGAATCGAATACGAGCGCCTTCAAAGGAGCGTTAGCGTCGCCTTTCGGAGCGGGGATTTTAAGGGCGATCTGTTCCAGCACGTCTTCGATACCGATCCCCACTTTTGCGGAAATAAGTGGTGCGTCCTCAGCCGGAAGGCCGATAACGTCTTCGATCTCTTTCCTTACGACTTCGGGCTGAGCAGCCGGAAGGTCGATCTTGTTGATAACAGGGATTACCTCGAGATTATGGTCAATGGCGAGATACACGTTTGCGAGGGTCTGCGCCTCGATTCCCTGCGACGCGTCGACGACGAGCACCGCACCTTCACAGGCGGCCAACGTCCGCGATACTTCATAGTTAAAGTCAACGTGCCCCGGGGTGTCGATCAGATTGTAAACGTATTCGTTTCCGTCTTTTGCTTTATAATTGAGCCTCACAGCCTGAGCTTTTATCGTAATACCTCGTTCGCGCTCGAGGTCCATATTGTCAAGCACCTGGTCTTCCATCTCGCGTGCGGTAAGAACCCCGGTCTTCTCGAGAATACGGTCCGCTAACGTAGACTTTCCGTGGTCAATATGGGCTATAATGCAAAAGTTCCTGATTTTATCCTGATCTGACATTTAAATCACCCGTTTAGTTCAGCTGTAGATCTCCGCAACTATCTCTGCGAGCAGCGAAGAAGTTCTCTGGGCTTCAGAAACGAGATTACCTTCAAATCCGACTTCCGCAAGCAGTGCGTTAGGTGCTTCTCCCTGATTATACGGAGTCCTTCTGAGCGCGATCCCGCTCGTGATTCCCGGTACTTTTTCTTCAAGTTTTTCGAGGAGCAGAAATACAAGTTTGAAGTTTTCCTTCCAGTACGGATTAGTTTCGTAAGAGTACGTCCCGGTTTCGCTGTCGTAATCGAGACCTATAACAAACATTATTTTGGCATATTTTTCGCCGTTAAGTTCTGCGGTAGGACCGTATAATTTTCCTTTGTAGAGCGACCCGTATCCGTTTCTGTGTACGTCAACGGTAAGGAGCGTGTCCGGGTTTGCCGCGATCTCTGATTTAAGTGTGTTAAGGCTGTACTCGTATGATTTAAGTGCGTCGTAGCCGTCATTGTGAACGGTAAGGTTATTGACACCGTTTATTCCCTTCGATTTAAGTACAGAGTAAAAGGCAGTGCCCGCGGCAACGACGTTGCTTTCGTTGTTATCGGAAGTATACCAGCGCTTTTCGTGAAGTTGTTCCTCTTCGGTAAGGCAGTATCCTTCGTATGTATGTGTATAAAAAACGACAAACTGATTTGATGAATCGCGCTTCATTCTTTTGAGTTTGAGGGGCTCTGAAAAGATCTCGGCCAGAGGCAGTTCTTTTCCCACGTAATTATTTTCGATGTTGATATTACCTAAATAAAGCGAATTTTGTTTAGCCGGAATTATGAATTTGCTTTCTTTTATATTTACGAATTCGGCGCCGGGAAGTGATGCGGAAGAATTATCATCCGGAAGTGCGACTGAAGAGTATCCGTTTTCGTCAAATCTGAACGAATAATAGTTATAATATACAGGTTCCGGAGTGGGTTCGTGCGTTGGAGCAGCGGTAACGTCGGAATGACCCGGTGTAGAAGTGGTTTTTATACGGGGGGTAACGGCTTCGGCATCACTTCCGATGCTGAGCCTTCCCGAATCTTTAAAGAGCACGTTCCCTACGTTATCCGACTTTATCAAAGCTCCGTTATTTACGCTTGAAGCTTTTGTTCCGCCGTATTTATGAAACGCAATCACAGATAGAACTGTTACAAGTATCAGCTCGCATGCTAAAATAA
>JAFWQX010000160.1 GCA_017508875.1 Clostridia bacterium
GGAGCCGGAACTCCGGGGATGGTTTCAAATCGTGCATGCGGAGCAGGATCTGATTATTCAGACTGAAAAGCTGCCAGGCGCCGTACGAAACCGGACAGTACATACCATATTGATTTTAATTGCACCCTCATTAGGTGCTGCGTTTGGTATGTTAGCTTTGTTCGGAAACGTACGGCGCTTTTTGTTTGTCCGATGACGCACCAGCGGGGTAGAAAGGAAGTGTTTCGAAATGACATAGCTGTCGTTTAACTAAACTCCAAAAACGGCCTTTTACGGCGCTTTGCCTTCAGAAGGTTAAACTATACCACCCTGCCCCGCAAAATCGATTACAGGCGATTTTTACCCCTGAAAACGCGGGTTTTGGTTGACGAAAAATCGACGCATATTTGAGTGCGGTATCACGTTGATTGGCGCGGTCTTATTGTCCCCTACCTGCCCTACCCTATTTATCGCAAGGCGCGCATTTGTGGTACGAACGGCGTTGCCGCCCGCCCCAAATGCGGATGCGAGCTAAGCCCGCGCCCCTATATTTTTCTCAGCAGACCGGCTCTTCAAAGGTCAGGCAGCTGAAAAAGAAAACAGCCCCAGGACGTTGATCTCGAGGCTGTTTTTTAGTGCGGATAGCAGGACCCCACCTGTATGAGAAAACTCTCACACGGACATGATGGCAGTGTTACCGGCCTTTTTTCAGCGATAAGTACAGCTTTTCGATCTTTGAAAAGCGGTGTGCGGCGCCAGCTTTACTGACGGAAGGGCTGCACATTTCCCCGAGCTCGGTGAGCGACAGCTCCGGATTCAGAAGCCGCAGTTCCGCGATCTCCTTTACGCCGTCAGGCAGATCAGCATACTCTTCGGAAGAACGCAGAAAATTGATCATCTCTATCTGCTTCGACCCGGCCGAAATCGTTTTATTTATGTTAGCATCGTCGCAGTTAAGCACACGGTTACTCGCTTTGCGGCCTTCGCGCATAATACGGGCGTTCTCATACTCCAGAACGCCGCGTATTGCCCCCACCGTAACAAGAAAGGCGGAGATCTGTTCTGCATCTTTCATATAAAGCACAAAACGGCCGTTTTTAATTGTCCCCTTCGGAACAAGGTCGCACAGCTCAAATGCCGCCATTCCCAGTTCATACGAAGTAACGTTTTTATAAGTTATTTCGAGGTGTGCCTGGCTGTCAGGTTCGCTGATATACCCTCCGGCGAGAAAGCAGCCTCTTAAAAAGGAAGCGGCACTGTTCCTGTCGTTCAGGGCGATCTGACCGCTCCAACGCATATCTACGCCGTAAGCCGCCTTTGTTCCGCTCCTGTAAAAGACTTTTTCCTTAACTCCTCCGGAACGGACGCACAGTTTTTCAGCTCGTTCGGAGACCTCTCTGCTGTGAGTGCGCAATTTTCCGTCCGTAAGTACGAAAATGCCGTAAAATTCGGCCTGCCGGTCGGTTTTTCTTTTCGTTTCATATGCGCAGAGCTGGCTTTTTATTTCTGCAGTAAAAGACATAGATGATCACTCCGGAGATGGGCAAAGTCAGTTTGATCCGGTCATTCGAGCCTTAGAAGGATAAGCCTGTGAAGCGCCCTCGTACATGCCGTATAAAGCACAAGGCTGCCTTCTTCCGTCTTATAAAACGGATCGTTCTCTCCGTATACGGCCACGGCGTCGAATTCAAGGCCCTTCGCAAGATACACAGGGAGAAAATATTTCCTTAATCTTCCGCCCGTATTGCCCTTGAATCCGCAAACTTTTGCAAGCCTGTCTGCCTGAGTTCTGGTGCGGGTAATAAAAGCAATGCTTTCCATACCGGAATTGACCGCAGAATCACATATTCGCGTGATCGTTTCGGCGAGTGCTTCGTCAGAAGCATCCTTAGAAAGCGTCATATATACCGGTTCTTCTCCGCTCCTGACCGATCTGATCATACCTTCTTCTTTTCCGAGAACCTTCGCGGAATAATCGACGATCTGCGACGTGGAGCGGTAGTTCGTATTGAGCACGTAGCGTTTAAAAGGTCTTCTGGGTATTATGCCGCGAATTCTGTTCACAAAATCGCCCGTGTTTCCGAATACAGCCTGATCGCTGTCACCTACGAACAGCATATTTGTGCCCGGAAAACGTCTGCGAAGCAGTTCGAGAAATATCGCACTGAGGTCCTGTGCTTCATCGCATATCAGATAAAATACGCCCGGAAGCGTCGGTGCGGCAAGTATAAGATGCAGCACTCCTATAGCACACGCGTCTTCAAACATATCGCGGAAGAATGAGAGCGGGGTGATGTCAACGCCGCACTGTGCCAGGAACGCTTCGTCCGTATACATCCTCCTGTACAGTTCCGGGGCGCTTACTCCGCGCATCATCGAGTTCAGTGCGGCCAATATATACTCCTTATTCGTCTCTTTGCGTATCCCGTAGCGCCTGCAAAGATCGTCTCTTATACTCTCTGTGCGTTTCAGCAGCGGCACGTCCTGAAAAGTCGAATAGAACAGTCTTTCGAGTTCCTCTTTAGCGACAGTACCTTCCATCTCTTCCGTGAGGGGCATCTGTCTCGCTGCAAATATGTTTTTTTCGAGATGAGCGACGTAATCGAGCAACAGTTTTCTGAACGTTTCCGAGGATTTAAGTCTCCTGCAGATCGCCATTGCTTCGGCTTCAGAAGGTTCCTCCGCTGCGCTTTCAAGGCCGAATTCGCCCGCAAGTTCAGCTTCCTGTATGCGCGTCATATAGTGTATCTCGCCGATATCGTCGATGACCTCGCTAAGCAGATCCTCCTGGAGATACGGACGGATATTGTCCTCGCCCAGATCCGGCAGAACGGTGGATATATAATCAGAAAAATAATCGTTGGGCGAAATTATTGCCAGCCCCTCGTCCTTCATCCTGTTCCTGAAGCCGTAAAGGATGTACGCGGCTTTATGGAGCGCGACGGACGTTTTTCCGCTGCCCGCACAGCCCGATATGACCGTAACGCCTTCTATGTGGTCGCGTACGATCTTATGCTGTTCTTTCTGAAGCGACTCCACGATTATGCGCATGTGTTCCCCTGCGCTTCTCCAGAGTGCTTCGGACAATATCTCATCGTCGGAAGGCATGCTGATCCTGCTTACCTTCACGAGCTCTCCTTTATTAAACCGGTACCTTCGTTTTTCGGAAAGGTCAACGTCCTGCCTCCCCGCGGGCGTGTCAAAGTAAGCCTCACCCGGTTCGCTTTCATAATAAAGCGAGCACACGGGCGCGCGCCAGTCGAACGTCAATATTTCGTCGGTCTCGGGATCTCTGAGCGTCTGGAGCGATATGTACAGCCTGTTCTTTTCCCCGGGCTCGTCCTTATAGTAATAATCAAGTCCGGCAAAATACGGCTCCTGATACTGCCTTTCGAGCTTTCTGAGATGCGTGACGATCCCGATATATTTTTCGGTATCCATCGCTTCGAAGCTCAGCAGGTCGCGTTTTTCGTCATCTTTAAGCTCGGAAAAATAGTCGCTGAAGTACCTGCGCTGCTCGAGTATCAGGTCTTTACGCTTCCCCGACGCCGCAGTTTCGGCGTCCATGCACGCTTTGATCGCGCGCCTGGTAAGTTCGGCGTATTCGAGTTCGGAGTCTGTCACTCCGTTGATTTTTTCATTCAAGTCCATATACGGTCACCTCCGCAAAGCGTCCGGAAATCGCAAAATCATGCTTTGCTCAGCTTTAACTTCCCGTCTTCTGCCGTAATATTGACAGTATCTCCTGACGCCACCGTGCCGTTCAGATACATCTCGGCAAGCTCGTCTTCGATATGTCTCTGTATATATCTGCGCATCGGACGTGCGCCGTATTTCTCGTCGAAGCCCTCTTTCGCGAGCAGCTCGTAAACGCCGTCTCCTACGGAAATGTGCACGCCGTTATCAGCGCTCTCGCGTTCGATCTCATCGACCATAAGTTTGGCGATTCCGGCCATACTGACGGCATCGAGGCTGCCGAACACGACTATCTCATCCACGCGGTTCAGGAATTCGGGGCGGAAAATAGTCTTAAGCGCTTCTCTGGAGGCGTCCGCCGCGGAAGCTTTTTCGTCAGCGGAAAAGCCGATGCTCTTGCTCTTTAACGAATTGCCGGCGTTGGACGTCATAATTATGATCGTGTTGGAGAAATCTACCACTCTGCCCTGGCTGTCCGTAAGCCGCCCGTCGTCAAGGATCTGCAGCAGCATATTGAATACATCCGGGTGTGCTTTTTCTATTTCGTCCATCAGAATGACGGAATACGGGCGCCTCCTGATCTTCTCGGTGAGCTGTCCCGCTTCGTCATATCCGACGTATCCCGGAGGTGATCCGATAAGTTTTGAGACGGTATGCTTTTCCATATACTCCGACATGTCGAGTCTTACGAGCGCCTCCTGTGTGCCGAACAGTTCGATCGCAAGCTGCCGCACCAGTTCCGTCTTTCCTACCCCGGTAGGTCCTACGAGTATGAAGGAGGCGGGTTTGGTGTGTTTTCTGAAGCCCGAGCGGTTCCTTCTGATCGCCCTGGACACAGCTTCCACGGCGCTGTCCTGCCCGAGTATATGCTGCTTAAGCCTTCCTTCAAGCTCCATAAGTCTCCTCGCTTCATCCTCCGAAACAGTATGTACTGGGATACCCGTCCAGGTCTCTATGACTCCGGTTATGTCGTCGAAGGTTACGTTATTGTATTCGTGCTCTTTAAGGTCCTTAAGCTGCTCTTCGAGGAGGGCAAGTTTGTTCTTTCCTTCAGCTATATTTTTGAAGTTTTCGAGCTGCTCTTCCTCAGTCTTGCACTGCCTGCCTTCGAGCGATTCTATTTCTGCTGTCAGGGTGGCGATCTCTCCGCTGAGGGCGTCAATTTTACCTAGCACGTCGTTTCTGAGGTTTGCCCGCGAAGCGGCCTCGTCGAGGACGTCAATAGCTTTATCGGGCAGATATCTGTCGGTAATATAGCGTTCGGCAAGCTTTGCCGCTTCTTCTATGAGGCTGTCGCTGATGCGCGTCTTATGGTACTCTTCGTAATGAGTCTTGATCCCTTTAAGGATCTCGATGGTCTCCGAAACGGAAGGCTCGTTGACCATGACCGGCTGGAAACGGCGCTCGAGCGCGCTGTCTTTTTCGATGTATTTGCGGTATTCTTTAAGCGTCGTGGCGCCAATGACCTGTATCTCTCCTCTCGAAAGCGCGGGCTTAAGGATGTTCGCCGCGTTCATTGACCCCTCGGCCTCACCGGCGCCCATGATGTTGTGGATCTCGTCAATGACAAGTATCACGTTTCCGGCGTTTTTGACCTCGTCGAGTAGTCCTTTCATACGTCCTTCGAACTGTCCTCTGAACTGCGTGCCCGCTACCATCGCGGTCAAATCGAGCAGATATATGCGTTTGTCCAGCAGTTTTTCCGGCACCTGCCTGCGCGCGATCCTGAGCGCAAGTCCTTCCGCAATCGCCGTTTTTCCGACGCCTGCCTCTCCCACGAGTACAGGATTATTCTTCTGGCGGCGGTTAATGATCTGTATGACGCGTTCTGTTTCTCTGTTCCTGCCTACTATGTTATCGATCTTTCCGTCCTCCGCCTTTCCGGTGAGGTCGGTGCCGTACATCGAGAGAAACTTGAATTTCTGCTGCTTCTGGGCGCCTTTCTCATTCTTTCCGCTCTCGGCAGTTTTACCCGCCTGGCCCTGCTTCTTATCGCCGCCCTCATTAAGCGCATTCTGGCCGTTCTGAGTGTTCTGCGATGCCTGGTTAAAAGCGCTGCCGAGCCCTTCTCCGAACTTTTTCAGAATATCGAAAAAGTTGGGAGCGCCGGTAGACGAAGGGACCGCGCCGCTCTGAGCGTCCTCGCCTTCACCCTGAGGCAGTTCGGGATTGCCCTCGTTTTCTTCGAGCTGCTCGGTCACGTTGCTCATCTCGTCAGCCATAGCCTCAAGATCTTCGTCAGATATATTCATGTTGCTGAGGAACTGATTTACCTGAGGCAGATTAAGCTTTTTTGCGCAGACGATGCACAGGCCTTTATTAACCTGCTTCCCCGTCTGGTCTATCTGCGAGACAAAAACCGTAGCTATCCTTTTATTGCACATTGAACACATTTCTCTCTTCATACGAGTTCACTCTCCTTTTCCGGAGCATCCGCTCCCGAAGCAGCCGCAACGTTCTTCGCGGCTTTCCTTCTGCCTAACATCTTTTTTAAGAACTGGCCTGTATACGATCCCTGAACTTTCGCGACGTCTTCCGGAGTTCCTTCTGCCACTATCCTGCCTCCCACGTCTCCGCCTTCAGGTCCGAGGTCGATTATATGATCCGCGCACTTGATCACGTCAAGGTTATGTTCGATCACAACGACGGTATTACCGGCGTTGACGAGGCGGTCAAGTATTTCGATGAGTTTTTTTACGTCGTGCGTGTGCAGGCCGGTCGTGGGTTCGTCGAGGATGTACAGCGTATTTCCCGTGCCTATCCGCGAAAGTTCTGACGCGAGTTTCACGCGATGTGCTTCACCGCCGGACAACGTCGTCGATGACTGCCCCAGTTTCATATATCCGAGCCCCACTTCCACGAGCGTGTCGATCTTCCGCCTTATCGCCGGAAGGTCAGTAAAGAATTCAGAGGCTTCGCTGATCGTCATGTCGAGCACGTCGGAAATATTTTTACCTCTGTAGCGTATCTCAAGCGTCTCGCGGTTATAGCGTTTTCCTTTACAGACTTCGCACGGCACGTAAACGTCCGGCAGGAAATGCATTTCGATCTTTTTAATACCGTCTCCGGAGCAGGCTTCGCACCGTCCGCCTTTAGCGTTGAAGCTGAACCTGCCGCTTTTGTATCCGCGCGCCCTGCTCTCGGGCAGCATCGCGAAGAGATCGCGTATCTGCGTAAAAACTCCGACGTACGTTGCCGGATTCGAGCGCGGAGTGCGTCCGATGGGAGACTGGTCGATGCAGATGCATTTGTCAATATATTCTTTCCCCGTGACGGAACTGTATTTGCGCCCGACCGGATCCTCGTCCGTATAAATTTTCGACAGCACCTCATTAACGAAAGAGCTTTTTCCGGAGCCGGACACGCCCGTCACGCACACGAACTTTCCGAGCGGCACCGAAATATCGATATTCTTTAAGTTATTGACAACGAGTCCGTTTACGGTAACGCTTTTCCCGCTCCCTGCTCGGCGCTCCGAAGGCACCGGTATCTTAAGCTTTCCGGACAGATATTTGCCCGTAAGCGAGTCGGGGCAATTCATGATTTCTTCAGGCGTACCGACCGCGACGATGCGCCCGCCGTGCACGCCCGCCATCGGTCCGACGTCAACTATGCAGTCGGCTGCCATCATTGTTTCCTCGTCGTGTTCGACGACAATGAGCGTGTTCCCGAGGTCGCGCAGTTTTTTCAGCGTTGCCAGGAGCTTCTGGTTATCCCTCTGATGGAGGCCGATGCTCGGCTCGTCAAGTATGTAGAGCACTCCCATCAGTCCCGCTCCGATCTGCGTCGCGAGCCTTATGCGCTGCGATTCTCCGCCTGAAAGCGTGCCTGACGACCTGGAGAGCGTAAGGTAATCGAGCCCGACGTTTACAAGGAAGCTCAGCCTGCCGCGCACTTCTTTCAGTATGTCGTGAGAGATTATTTCTTTTTCGCCCTTGAGCTCCAGCTTTTCTACGAACGACAGGGCGTCACGCACGGATTTATCTGTAAACTCCGAAATGTTGACACCGCCGAGCGTGAAGCAGAGCGACTCGCGGCTGAGCCTTTTACCCTTGCAGTCCGGGCAGATGTTTTCCGACATGTAGTATTCGATCGGATACATCTCGAAGCTGCCTTCAAGTTTTCGCGCATAATGCGCCTTGAGCACGTTCATAATACCGACGTAAGGCTGGCGGAGCAGTTTATATCCGTTGTTGAACGGCACGTTTTTATCGCCGCTGCCAGAAACCACGACCGACGCGATCTCGTGCGGAAGCTCCCCTACGGGAACGTTGACGTCAAATTTATACACCTTTCCGAGCGCTTCTATTATGGCAAGTTTTTCGGTCAGATTATTATCGAGCAGCATTGCCATAAGGACGTCGTACGTCGTGCGGTGAGCGATCTTCATGATAAAATCGTCTTCGACAAACTGGACGATCCTGCCTATTCCGGAACAGGTCGGGCACGCGCCTGCAGGGCTGTTGAACGAGAACATTCTGGGCGAAACTTCGGGGAGGCTGATGCCGCACTCCGCGCACGCGAAATTCTGGCTGAAAAGCACCTCGAGCGTTGCCGCACTGTTGTTTTTTTCGACTATCTCATCGATCTTCGCATCGACTCCCGGCATGGTTTCTTTAACTTTTATGAATTCTTTCACAGACATTCCGGATCCGAGAGATATGGCGATTATCGCGAGTCCGGATGCGAGCCGCAGCACAGTCTCGAGTGATTCCGATACTCTTCTCTGAAGTTCAGGCCTCATCACGAGCCTGTCGACGATCACTTCTATGTCGTGATTTTTATATTTTTCAAGCGTTATTTCCTCGTCGAGCGAATACATTTCGCCGTCAACGCGCACTCTTGAGTACCCGTTTTTTCTCAGCGATTCAAACAGTTTCGCGTACTCGCCCTTCCTGTGGCGTATCACAGGGGCAAGCAGCTGCACGCGCATCCCCTCCGGCAGTTTCATAACGGCGTCAGTCATCTGATCGACGGTCGTCGCCTTGATCTCGCGCCCGCAGTTCGGACAATGAGGCACACCGACTCTCGCATACAGCAGCCTTAAATAGTCGTATATCTCCGTGACAGTGCCCACCGTGGAGCGCGGATTCCTCGACGTCGATTTCTGGTCGATCGAGATCGCGGGCGAAAGGCCGTCTATGCTGTCAACGTCCGGCTTTTCCATCTGTCCGATGAACATTCTTGCGTAGGAAGACAGCGACTGCATATACCGCCTCTGCCCCTCCGCGTAAATAGTATCAAAAGCAAGCGAAGACTTGCCCGAACCCGAAAGGCCCGTAAATACCGTCAGACTGTCCCTCGGTATTTTTACATCTATATTCTGAAGGTTGTTTTCCCTTGCGCCTTTTACTTCGATATATTCCTGCTTCAATTTTCGACGCTCCTGAGTTTCTTAATTATATCCCTGTATTTTGCCGCTTCCTCGAATCTGAGTTCGCCCGCCGCTTCCGACATCCTGCCTGAAAGCAGATCGAGCAGTTCGCTTACGGATAGTTCGAGTTCCTCGTCCGTAAGTATGAGCGAGGCATCTGACGATACGTCGCCCGCTCCTGTATTTCTGCGCGTGTTTCCGGAGTATTTTCCGCCGCTCTGGTGCTTCTCCCCGGGCCTTGAGCGGCCTGCCGCAGCCGGTCGCAATATTCTGTCGAGCGCGTTTTCGCCGCTGTCTTCGACGATTTTCCCGGTAGATATCACTTCACGCACGCTCTTCGTGATCGTTTTGGGCACGATGCCGTGCTTCCGGTTGAATTCGAGCTGAAGCGCCCTGCGGCGGTTCGTCTCGGCAATCGCGGCACGCATTGCCTCAGTAATGCTGTCGGCGTACATTATGACTTTGCCCGACGCGTTTCTCGCCGCGCGCCCGATCGTCTGGATCAGTGAAACTTCGCTGCGAAGGAATCCGACCTTGTCCGCGTCTAATATAGCAACCCTCGATACTTCGGGAAGATCGAGCCCCTCTCTCAGCAGGTTTATTCCGACCAGCACGTCGAACACTCCGAGCCTCAGGTCTCTTATTATGGCCATGCGGTCGATCGTTTTTACGTCGGAGTGCATGTATTCGACTTTGATGCCCATGCCGGAAAGGTGCGCGGTCAGTTTCTCCGCCATTTTTTTAGTAAGCGTGGTGACAAGCACGCGTTCGTTCTTTGCCACGACGCTGTTGATCTCGCCCACCAGGTCGTCGATCTGCCCTTCCACAGGTCTTACTTCGATTTCGGGGTCAACAAGGCCGGTGGGCCTTATGATCTGCTCCACGATATTGACCGACCGCGAACGTTCAAACTCCGACGGAGTGGCGCTGACGAAGATCACCTGGTTAATCTTGTCCTCAAACTCATCAAACTTGAGCGGTCTGTTGTCGAACGCGGAAGGCAGGCGGAAGCCGTAATCCACCAGCGAGACTTTACGCGCGTGGTCGCCGTTGTACATCGCCCTCACCTGCGGGAGCGTAGCGTGCGACTCGTCAATGAACATGATGAAGTCGTCCGGGAAGTAGTCTAAGAGCGTGTACGGCGGACTGCCCGGCGCGCGGCCGCTTATGTGCCTCGAATAGTTTTCTATTCCGTTGCAGAATTTAGTTTCTTTCAGCAGTTCGAGGTCGTATCTGGTGCGCTGCTCGAGTCTGTAGGCCTCCACCATCTTTCCGGCAGCTTTAAGTTCGGCGAGGCGTTCTTCGAGTTCTTCGCCTATCGTCACCAGCGCGTGTTCAAGTTTCGCATCGGTCGTGGCGTAATGTGACGCGGGAAATATCGCCGCGTGATTAAGCTCGCGCCTTAGCGTAAAATTCGTCGCGTCGCATTCGCAGATGCGGTCTATTTCGTCCCCGAAAAATTCTATCTTCAGTATGGCGTCGTCCCTGTCGGACGGTCTAAGCGAAACGGTGTCGCCGGATACGCGGAACGAATTTCTCGCAGAAAAATCACTTCTGTCGTAGACGTAATTCATTGCCGCCAGCCGTCCGGTAAGTTCACCGATCTCCATATGCATCCCGGGCCTTAACGACACCATCAGGTCGGTATAATCTTCCGGATCGCCCAGGCCGTAGATACACGATACGCTGGCGACAATAATGACGTCCCTGCGTTCAAGCAGCGCAGCGGTGGCGGAATGGCGCAGGCGGTCGATCTCGTCGTTCACGCTGGAGTCTTTCTCGATGTACGTGTCGGTGGCGGCAATATACGCTTCGGGCTGGTAGTAGTCGTAATACGAAACGAAAAACTCGACTGCATTGTCCGGGAAAAACTCCCTGAACTCAGAGCAGAGCTGAGCCGCCAGCGTTTTGTTATGGGCGAGCACGAGCGTCGGACGCTGCACCTTTTCGATCACTTTAGCCATAGTATAAGTCTTGCCGCTTCCTGTAACTCCGAGAAGCGTCTGACAAACGTCGCCTTCTTCGATTCCTTTAGCTAATGCTGCAATTGCCTCAGGCTGATCGCCGCGCGGCTCATATTCCGATACAACGTGAAATAATTTCTGTTCCATCCGTTCCTGTCTGCCCGACTGGCCGGGCAATGTGCTTTTTTCGGTTTCAGCACTGTTTTTCGCACTGTTTCGCCGTTTCAGACGACGAAGCCTACTTTCTCATAAACGTCGTAGAGAGTCGCGGAAGCGATCTCCGATGCTTTTTCACGCCCGCTTTTAAGGACGCTGTTCAGGTACGCTTTATCGTTCATGAGCTGTTCGTATTTTTCTCTTATAGGCGTGAGCGCGTCAATAACCGCCTGGCCTACCGCCATCTTGAAATCCCCGTATCGCGCCCCCTCAAACTCTTTTTCGACGTCGGAAACGCTCTTATCCGTGACTGCGCCATAAATATTGATAAGATTGCTGACGCCCGGTTTATTCTCTTCGTCGTATCTGACTTCGGCTTCTGAATCGGTGACGGCTTTCTTAAACTTCTTCATGATCGCTTCCGGAGCTTCCGTGAGCAGTACGAAGTTCGAGGTGTTCGTGTCCGATTTAGACATTTTTTTCGAAGGCTCCTGAAGGCTCATTATTCTGGCGCCCTGCTTCGAGATCAGCGGAGCCGGGACAACGAACGTCTGCCCGTAGAGCTTATTAAAGCGGTCGGCAATATCTCTCGAGAGTTCCAGGTGCTGTTTCTGGTCCTGTCCGATCGGCACGAAATCCGACTGATAAAGCAGTATGTCCGCAGCCATAAGTACCGGATAAGTGAACAGCCCGGCATTTATGTTATCGGCATGTTTCGAAGATTTGTCCTTGAACTGCGTCATGCGTGAGAGCTCGCCGTTATACGTATAGCAATTGAGGATCCATGCGAGTTCTGCGTGTTCATGAACGTGCGACTGAAGGTAGAGCACGTTTTTTTCGGGGTCAAGCCCGCATGCCAGGTACAGCGAGAGCAGGCTGTAGATCCTTTCCCTGAGTTCGGCCGGATCCTGCCTTACGGTGAGCGAGTGCATGTTGGCAATGCAGTATACGCAGTCGTAATCGTTCTGCAGTTTCGGGAAGTTCCTGAGCGCCCCGAGATAGTTTCCGAGCGTCAGCTGACCCGAAGGCTGTATCGCGCTGTATATTCTTTTTCTGGCAATTTTTTCTTCGCCCATAGCTGTTCATTCCTTTCGATATCCGGCAGTCCACGTCTGACGTTCAACATTTCATGCACGTCGCGCAAATGCCTTAAAACTGCCCGTTTTCGCCTCTCACAAGCACTTTTTTCGCCGTAAAGGGTCAAAAAAGGCTTCCGCATATTATAGCATAATGAGGGCAGGAGATGCAAGCAGCCTTGCATTAAACGGTTGTGAACAGTATCCGCCGGTAAATCAAATGCTGCCTGATCCTTAATCGATAAAACGGCCTTTTAAGGCGATTTGCCTTCAGTAGGTCAAACTATACCACCCTGCCCTGAAAAATCGATTACAGACGATTTTTACCCACGAAAACGCGGGGTTTGATTGACGAATAATCGACACATATTTGAGTGCGGTATCACGTTGATTGGCGCGGTCTTATTGTCCCCTCCCTGCCCTTTCCGATTTATCGCAAGGCGCGCATTTGTGGTACGAACGGCGTTGCCGCCCGCCCAAAATGCGGACGCGAGCTAAGCCCGCGCCCCTATATTTTTCTCAGCAGACCGGCTCTGTGAAGGGAAGGCAGCTGAAAAAGAAAACAGCCCCGGGACGTTGATCTCTAGGCTGTTTTTGAGTGCGGATAGCAGGACCCCCACCTGTATGAGAGAACTCTCACACGCACCTGATGGTAGTGTTACCTTGGTGAAAAACACTTACATAGGGGCCACCAAACACACTAATCGTAAAAGCTATTGTTTCACTCTTCTATCGGTATTACGTTTTTGATTCCGATATTAATTCCAGGTGAATATTTCCCGTCACCACTATAACCAAATTCCGGATTTGTATCGTCTTCTAGTTTGATAATATACAAAGAACGGATACCAACATTATCATCATCTTTTGTATCTATCGAGCAGTACTGAATAGCAAAACGAAATATATTATTATTTGTTTTAACATCATACGAAAAAGATGTTATTTTCTGTTTCTCTCCATACTCATAAGCTCCAGCTCCACTTGATCCTTTCCAATCAAGAGATATATACTCACCCTGATAATAATCAAATAAATCGGTTATTCTTTGATCGAAGCAATCCACTTGCGCAACTGATTTTGATGAAAATAACTTACGCAATGCATTTTCATCTCTACTTTGAATTACGTTTAAAACTTCAATCATAATAGCATACTCTTCTGCATCAGCGCTATGATCACTTGTTATTTTTCCTAAGATCGTTTTAAGAATAGATCCTATAGAACATGAACTAAATAATAAAACAGTTAGTAACATTGAAATTGTTATCATAAACACGTACTTTTTTTTCATAATAAACCCTTCCATTAAAACGTATATGATGCAGATAAATGTCATCTATTACAAGACCAACCTTTACTGCCTGGACTATTTCGAAAAGCATTATACATTGCCATATTATTGAAATAGATGGTGAAAGAAACGGATAAATCTGATGCTTTAACATTTTGATATTTCGGGTTAAATCCTGTAATCCACCATGTCGTTTCTGTATAAGTTATAATGGGTTTTCCTTTATAACTTAACGTCATAGACATTTTCATTGCTTCACCTTTATCAACAAGCCAATGTCCATATTTTCCATAGTAATATATGCCTAATTCAGCTCCGGCACCCAAATTAATATAATCGCCTTTCCATGCCCACAATCTATATCTTCTTCCCGCATAGGAAAAAGTAAATTGCCTTGTATCCATGCTTGTGCCTATATCAAACATAAAGTCATAAATACGGTTATAACCAAAATACTGTTGCCAACAATCAAACGAAGCATGGTAAACACCTTTATCGTCTGCTGACATATTTAAGAAGAAAGCTCCAGCTTGTGCAGTATCAATACCGATTTTAACTGCAACGTTGTTCCCTATGTGGAGCACACCTTTTACTATCTTCTTAATATTGTCCCAGATGCTTTTCCATGAAAGACCATTATCATCATAACGGTTAACAGGATCATTTTCGCAATAAGTGAAAAGGTTACAGCCCAAAATATTGTCATTTAACTGTCCGTCTGTACTTATGAACTTTCTCGTCGCCGGATCATAATATCGATTCAGAAGATAATATAATCCACTCTCAGTATCAAAATAATATTCGCGATATCTTATTGCATTTTTGGCGCCTATACCATTTGTCGAATTCTCGGTGACATTCAACACTTTGCCCCAGGCATCATATACATAACTCGCAATCATATTATTATTTTCGTCTCTGATCTGTGTTACGTCACCCTGCAGGTTTTTGACGTAATAGTAGAACGTACCGTCTATACTGAAGCCGTACGGGCCGGTGCTGTCATAGAAATATTCAATATATGTGGTCGTGTTGCCGTCAATTATCGTCTCGGCAGTGATCGTGCTGCCCATCAGGTAATATTTGTGGACAACGCCGTTGACCGTCTTTTCGTACCGGATCCCGTCTGAGTTGTATTTATACGATACGCTCGTGCTGCCTTTGCTCAGCGTCGCAAGCTTTCGGCCGTCTTTCCATGTAAACGTGTACGACGAACCGTTGTAATAACTGAGCGGATTGCCGAGACCGTCATAGATTATGGTATGGCCGTTGAATGCAGTGAGTTTGTCCTGCCAGTTGGAATCGGTATAACTGTAAGTGTCGGTATTTTCGAGAATCGCACCGTTGTAGGTCTTAACGCTCGTTATATTACCGCCAAGATCGTATTCGTATACATATCTTCTGCCGGACTCGTTATTGACCTCTTGCGTCAATTGACTCAACCCATCATAAGTGTATGCCGCAAGCTGTGTCTGTCCGGCGGAAACGGAGGTGATGTTGCCCACGTTGTCGTACACATAATTATACTGAAGCGATGTATTGTTTTTGTAAAAGTTGTAAGTTATGCTGTTTATCGCAGACGAAGTATGGCTTGCACCATTAAAGTAATTGGCTTCGAATCCGTTCGTGACACCCATTACAAACTGAGCATTGCGGTAATAATTTCTTAAATATTGCCGGCCAAACGTGTCATAACTTAGAAATTCGTACTCATTACCGGGCAGAATAATACTGCCTACTCTGCCCGTATTATCGTAGTTGTATGATGTCTGTCTGGAAGTATATCCGTCATTCTTATACTTTATCTTACTTGTTCGGCCTTTATCGTCATATTGTTCCTCCGATATGGTCCGGATCTCACCGTCTTCGAATTCATAATACCGAACCAGCCGCCCCAGCCGGTCATATTCATACAGATATTCTATCTCGTTTTCGTGATCGTAAATGGATGCTACGCTGCCGGATTTGTCATAAGATACACTGTATCTAACAGTTCCGCTATATTTGATCTGAACGGACCTGTCGAGACTGTCGTATACGTTTTCAACGTACATGCCGTTTGCGTAATCGGTCCGGGTCAGCTTGCCGTTGTAGTTTGCGTAAGTGTAACTAACCAGAGGTGTGTTTGAAGAACCAACAGTTATTCCGGATATGTTACCGAAAGTATCGTACGTTAAATTGTAGGTCGTTGTTCTTGTAACTACCTGGGTAAGGTTTCTGTGACTGTCGTAAACATAAGAGACTTTAGCTTCATTGCTGTCGATTGTCCCGTCTTTGTCGAGATCGGCGAAAATGTCTGTTATTGCCTTATATACGTTGTACTTATACCGTGCCTGATTATTATTGGCGTCATTCACATAGTTCAGCAGCCCGTTGGCGGAGTTATAATTATATGTAGTGACTTTGCCGCGCTCATCTGTAACCGTCGTGAGGAACCTGCCATCACCGGAATAGCCGTTCTGCGTTATAATGGAGCCTGTACCGGATGAAGGAGTCACAATCACCTGGCTGATGTTGCCACGGCTGTCGTATGTGTATTCTGCTTTAACATTGTTCGCGTCTGTTATTGACACTGGCTGGTGATTAGAATCGTAGTCTATAACATAGTTGCTACCATCGGAATTGGCTATTTGAGCAAGATCAACACCGTTTTCCGCAAATGTGTAGGCCGGTGTGTCGCCATCCGCATTTTGTACGCCCGCGAGATTCCCGTTAGAATCATAAGTATACGTTTGAGCTGGTTCCGCAGTCAGCGATACGTTTAATATTTGAGCGGTATTTATGTTCTGGTTGTAAGATATCTCGATCACCGCATAGGCCTGTTTTGAAAGACCGCTTACCGCGTTCGCGTTGGGCACTAAAGGCGTTATAGCATACTGCAGCTGATTCGTATCGGGGTCAAACGCGGCGATCCCTTCCGTTGTCGTTGACGACAGGTAACCTGAAGAATTGTAGTAATATATGGTCGCTTTGACCTGGAACGTGCGTGCTTTCTGGTAAAGGTCAATGCTGCCGGATGAAACATTGGCGTTAACATGTGTGTCGGCGGAATTTCCGGCTGCCCAGGCGGACAACATATATGTGGTGTTTACCGGCATATTGAGTTGTACCGTCTGAGTGGCAGTAACGTTGCCGTTATGGTTGCCGTTCACATTCAGTGCGTAGTACGGATAATACGATGACACTCCGACCAGAGTACCGGTCGATAATGTCCAGCCGGTGGATGAAGAATTGAGAAATGCGCCGTTTTCAAGCAGGTTATATGCACCTATACTGCCTTCCTCAAGCTGCACCGCGTCGAAATAAGCCGTACCGGAAGTACCGGTTAAACACATGTACAAATAGTACGATTGCGTTGACGGCGCGGTGAAAGTGCAGTATATGCGCTGCCAGCCGTTCTGAATCGTGGTATCTGTAGTTCCGGTCAATTTCATACTCTGTGCTTCAGTGATACCGGAGACATAAATATATACACCGTCACCGACCACATTCAAGGTTTTCACATATGCCGATAGCGTATAAGTTCTGCCGGATACGAGGCTAACCGATTGTGCATAAAGGGCTGTCGCAGTCGAAGTGCTGTTTATCGTGAGTTTCGCGGATTTCTTGCCATAAAAGCTCTGCTCTTCGACAACCGAATAACTGCCGCCAAACTGTATACCGCTCCAGCCTGTATATCCGCTCTCAAAATTCGGATTACTTAACAGATTGATGGAAGAAGCACCTACTGCGCCGGACTTGGAGATCCCGTTTACGGCTTTGGATTTTCCCATCTCCGTGTTATATGCGGCATTGCTGGCGCTGACAACGGTACCGTCCAGATCCTTGGTATACGCGGTAATCGTTCTTCCGAAGTAATCAAATACGTATGTGGTATAAATGTCATCGGTGTTTCCGTATATATCATCCAGACCGGAAGTGCGGATCACCGTCTTTTTATCCGGCGAATAGGTAAAACCGATGGTCTGACCAATCTGGCTGTTTGCCGTTTCGGTCAATGCAGACACCCTGTTATTGCTGTCATAAGATATGCTGACAGCCTGCCCGGTGGTGTCAGAGATAATTTCAGACAATTGGTTGCCATTATATATGAAGCTTACCGATTCAGCGTTGGTCCAGAGATAATTAAAATATGTGCCTCTGGATACATTTGTGAGCCTGTAAGGGCCAGTGCCTGAATACGTGAAAGTATATTTATCGCTGCCTTGGATTATATAGCTTAAGCAGTTGTTGCTGTTATAAGTGAAAGTGGCAGTCTGCTTCGAATTGCTGCCGGCCGGGGTCGATTCAATCTTTGTAAGTTTCCCGGAAGTGTATGTATATACCTGCGCATTGCCGTTGACATCTTCGATTCGGGTAAGATAGCCGGAGCTGTTGAACGTTTTGGTATTGCCGTAATCATCAGACAAATAGTAATTGCCGCTGTTTTTAGTTATACTGAAATCCAGTCCGTCTTCGCTGTAGAACACTGAATCATTATCGAAGTTGTAATAATAATGTTCGGTACCGTCCGCGTCCGAATGAACATAATACGTGTCTTCTCCGACCGTGGCTTCAGCAACAGTTTCCTGGACATTCAGCTTGAATCCTGCGCCGACTTTCATGTTGGAGAAATCCGATGTAACAGCGTTTCCGCTTGTAAAATGCGCACCGGCAAGGTAGCCATTATATACAAGGCCAACGGTTATAGGGAGAATATTGCCGGGAGTTGAAAAAAGTTCAGTTGTCACGACCGGATTGCCCGAAAAATCGTTAACGTATACGGTACCGGCATCAGCTGCGCCCGCGGAATGGAACGTCCAGTATTCCTCAATGCCTTTATTGTCCCGGTATGAGAATTTGAACATCGGCAGTACGGAACTGTACTGATTCGGATTTTCCGAAGCGCAGAAGCACGCGAAATGGTCCTCGTTAAGAGATTCCATCGTGCGGATCTCCACGCCGTAATTCGTTGCAGTGCCGTTATACCACATTACCGCCGCTTCAGTAATATCAAATGCGAGATATTTTCCCTTAGTATTAAGCGACGCGGTCCTGTAGTCTAGGATCGTCGAGTTTACCGATGGCTTTGTGTTCCATGTTACCGTTGACTCTGACCAGTCAGATGTGATCCTTCGCGCAGCAAAGTCTATTGGCGTGTTGCCGCCGAAAACTATCCTTGACGGATCACTGAACCTGGTCAGCTGTTTCATATTCAGTCGGGCGTCAACAAGCACAGCGGCGGCAGGGAGTGGCGGCAATGTCCCGATCTTCACCAGCATGCGCATGTCTTTGTTATCAATAAAGTCGGTGTATCCGCAGATCATGTACTCATAATCGCCCTGTATTAAAGTGGGCGAGCCCTGCCAGACATCCGCATCCTCCACATCGGAAGAATTATATTTTTCCACATACAGATCCGGGTCAACAGTTACCGGGAAAATCCGGTCTTCTTCGTTTATCCAGTTTTCGTCAGCCTGGACAGTAATTATATACGCACCTTCTGTTTCTGTTAATGTGTATGCTACTGCATTTGAAAAGATGCCCGCATCGTCGTACATGTAGGGCGCGGGTATTGAATAAACGATTTCGCCGCTTCCGTCAGTAAACACGATGCCGCCATCATCATCTGTTTCGGCAGTTAAATTCTCTGCATCGATCCGGTATGTAAATGTGTAGTTATCCAGTTTTTCTTTGATTACGATATATTCGTTTATGTGGTTTCCGATAAGGACGTAATCATGATCTATTGTATTATCTGTATCGCTGTAAGATATTTTCGAGGAAACAAACGCCAGTTCTCCGGCAGCATCTCCTGTGGTCAGAAACGTTTTTTCTTCATCCTTCGCCTGCGTTACAGTAGCGTTGGCAGATTTTGAATTGTGTTTGTCATTAAGACTGCTGAAGACGATCAACGAGTTACCTTTGTTTACGCTGTAAATTATGCTTGAACCAGTATCAAATGTTTCGTTGAATTTGACTGTAAAACAGTTGGCTCGGTTGATGTATCCGGAATAATCATTTTCGGTGTTTGATTTACTGTAAATAAGTCTATTGTCAATATCCGCAAAAGTGCCGTCAGGTCTTACAAAATGGACCTGTTCGGGATAAGAAACAGCCATGAACGTACCGTCAGACATACGGAACTGTTTCGACGACAGTTCACGTTTGCTTTCGTCTTCGAACAAAATATATGCGTCTTCTGCAGGTTTTTCTGCGTTATCCGGTATAAAATCCGTGGCATCCGAAAGCGACGGGATGTATTCTAAAGGTTCTGTGAATGAAGCAAATGACAGCGTTTGGAACTGTTGGGCAAACAATGCAAGGATAAGTATCAAGGCGATTGTTTTCAAAACGAAGTATTTACGAACAGTACTCATAGTCATACCTCCGTTATTTTGTGCTCACAAAGATCATGCGATTATTCACTTCAATTATAGCATGCGTGCACTATATATGCAACCATTTTCTAAGAATTTTTCATATTTTTCATATTATAATCCCTTTCTAACGGAAAGCAGGAATATTGTGAATCCTTCCATGATTTGGATTATACCATATAAATAGAGTCTGTTTTGTCAGGCTCTACTCCCAAAATCGTAATACCTTTTTGCTCTTTGCCTGAAATTGAGCGAGCTACGCCCGAAAAGACATACCAAATTCTGAATATCAAGCTTTTGGTATGTCTCGGGCTCTGTCTGCGATCCAAAAATGAGATATGTGTCCATATAATTTACGATTTATAGAGTAGAGCCGTTGAAAGTGGCAAGTTGAAAGTGGCAAGTTATAAGTTATAAGTGGCAAATGGCATTGCTCTCAGCTTCGACAGGCGGAGAAAAAGGTAAAAATCATAGATAAAAGATATTTTTTTAAGATTCTCTATGACGGTGGCGCTGGCTGCGGGGGTAAAAGTTATGTAGCGTCATAGAGAAAACCGCAGACAGGAAATTTCCTATGACATAAAGCAAAGGGTTGCTTGAATTGTATGGACAAAAAACGCCAGTGTGTCTTGAAGGAGGTGGCGGCGCCACGAGTTTTTAAATAGCGCCGGATATCTTTGCCACTTACCACTTACCACTTTCAACTTGCCACTTACCACTTGCCACTTGCCATTACCACAGTGATTGACAAATGCCGCGTAATTTGCAATAATTGACCGCGACAGGAGCAGGAGGCTCGAAGAAGGATATGGAGAACAAAAATAAGACAATACGGCTATTGAACGCGGCGATGGCGCTCGTGATAGCGCTGGGCGCGTGTACGGTCATGCAAGGCTGCGTAAATCGGCCATTGGAGGACAATATGGATTCAGGATACAAGGTAAAAAAACTGACGCTGGGAGGCGTTGACGCAAGCGAATACACCGTCGTTTACAGCGAGGACAGCGCTGACAATGACACCACCGCAAATATGGTGGCAGATCTGGTAAAGTATATTGACGATGCCACGGGCATAAAACTTTCCGCCATACCGGACAGCAGCTCCGAAGCAGCGGTGTCAGAACACCGCATGATCGTGGGCAAAACGCGCTTTGACACCGAGAAAGTCAAAGCCGCTCAAGCCAAACTAACCAATAACGGATACGCACTCCTTTTTGACGGCGGCGATCTGTTTCTGACAGGCGATACGGTGACCGGAGCGATGTACGCCGTATATTCCTTCCTGGAAGACTATATAGGCTGGCGCTTCTATTCCTCGAAATACGAGATCGTAAAGTACGCCGAACATATTGACGTTCCCGCATCGCTGAACGTATCCTTCTCGCCTAAGCTGCTGAACCGCGACACATACTGGTACGACACCTTCGACAACCATTTTGCGGCCAAGCTCAAACTCAACGGCGGCGTGAACCGCAGCATGGCAGGCTACGGAGAAGCGATACACTACGCCGGACCCTTCGTCCATTCCCTGCCCTCGCTGGCGGGCACCAGCCACGAACCCGACGTGCAGCCCTGTCTCACCGATCCGGAAGTGTACGATCGCGTGCTGGAAAACGTTCGAACATATCTCAGAAACAATCCCGGCGCGAAGATCGTATCGGTCTCCCAAAATGATTCATTCCCTGAGGGACGCGGATGTCAATGCGAGAATTGCCGCCGGCTGGACGAGCAGGAAGGCACGCCCATGGGCTCACTGCTGACCTTTGTAAACAAGATCGCCAATGATATTAAAGACGAGTTCCCTGACGTTATGGTAGACACCCTCGCCTACCGCTATACGCGCAAGGCACCGAAAAATCTGAAGCCTGCGGACAACGTCATTATCCGCCTGTGCTCCATCGAATGCTGCTTCTCCCACCCGCTGGACGGCAACTGCGAACGCAACAAAGAATTTGCGGCAGACATTGAAGCCTGGTCGAAAATCTGCAACAACCTGTTCATTTGGGACTACACCACCGACTTCGCGTTTTACGTCAATCCCTTCCCGAATCTGTACGTACTTTACGACGACGTGCGGTTTTTCGTTGACCACAACGCCATAGGATTGTTCGAGCAGGGCAACTACCAGTCCTACTCCGGCGAGTTCGGTGAGCTCCGCGCTTACCTTCTGGCTAAACTGATGTGGAATCCGGACATGAGCCGCAAAGAATATTTCGCATATATGGACGATTTCCTGGAAGGCTACTACGGCGCCGGCTGGAAATACATCCGCAGATACATTGACCTCAGTTCGAAGCTGGCGGCGAAGGGAGATATGGGTATCTACTACGGCATTGACACCATATTCGGCGTAAAGAAAGGTTCGTACGATGCAAAGAAAGTGATCAGAATTTTCAGTAAGCTCTGGGATACAGCGCTGGAAGCAGCGGATGAGGAGCATTTTGCAAATGTCGAAAAGTCCTCTCTGCAGATCCGGTCGGCGGCGCTCATACTAGATTGGGATTATTATGAATCACCAGCCGTGGCCGAAGAATTTTGCAATAAATTGAAACAGTATGATATCAAATACTACCGCGAAGGTGTTACGCTTCCGGAAAATCCGAACTATTACAGCTGCGGAGAGAGCTGGTAATGAAGGGAGTCTTTCACATGAAATTAAAATTCGACGAAAAATACTGCATAGACACATTTAAAAGGCTGATAGACGTTGACAGCACTACCGGTCAATACGAGGAGATCCAGAAGCTCACCTGCGAGATCCTGGACGAGCTGGGCGTCCACTACGACGTGACCCATAAAGGCGGCGTGATCGCCGATATTGGCGGCGAGGGCAATGCGCTTACGGTCACTGCACACCTTGACGACATCGGCCTTATGGTGCGTCACGTGAACGCCGACGGCACGCTGAATCTCTGCCCTGTAGGAGGCCTTTATCCCTTCTACTGCGTCACCGAAAACGTGCGCATATACACCCACGGCGGCAAAGTTTTCACCGGTTCTATCTGCCGCACTCCCAACTCGATACATGTGACTGAGGAAGAACTGAGAACGGTCCTTCCCGACTTTCGCAAAAACGTGTGCGTAGTGCTGGACGAGGACGTAAAAACGGCGGAAGACGTTAAAAAGCTGGGCATCGACACTGGCGACTATATCGCATTGGAGCCCCGGTTCCGGATAGAAAACGGATACATAAAATCCAGATTCATTGACGATAAGGCCTGCGCGGCGGTGCTGTTTGCATATATAAAGGCTCTTAAAGATTCCGGCCTCTTCCCCGCCCGCAAAACGTACGCATATTTTGCTTTTTACGAAGAGATCGGCCACGGCACAGTGTGGCTCCCGGAAGACGTGAAAGATATATTGTCCGTTGATATTGCTCCCACCGGACCGGATCAGAATTCGGACGAGCGGAAAGTGTCAATATTCGCGAAAGATTCCCGCTACCCATATCACCGGGAAATGACCGGCGAACTTATTGACGCCGCGAAAGCCTCGGGCGCGGATTATGTGGTGGATATTTTCACGCCTCATTACGGCACAGACGGAGACGCTTCCGTTGCCGCAGGCTACGACATCCGCCACGCCGCCATTGGTCCCGGGACCCTCAACAGCCACGGGTACGAGCGCACCCATATCGACGGGCTCAAAAACACGTTTATCCTGCTGGCGGAATATATCGGTACGAAATGAACAGTGAATGGTTCTGAAGGCAGTTATGAAAAAAGGATTGGTTTCTATTTCGTTCAGAAAGCTCAGCCCCGAGGAAATCGTGGAACTGTGCGTGAAAACAGGGCTGAAATATATCGAATGGGGCGCAGACGTACATCTGCGGCCGGAGAATATTGAACGGATCAAAGCTGTAAAATCGCGGTGCGAAGACCGGGGACTCATTCCCATCGGGTACGGCAGCTACTACAACGCAGCGGATGATTTCGACAAATTCCTGCCAAACCTGGAGGCAGCCTGCATCCTGGGCACGGAATATATCAGGATATGGGGCGGAAAAACTGCCGCATATGATAAGGCTGCTGAGGACAATATCGGCCGGGCGGTTTCGCTGGCGAAGGAGCGTGGACTTACCGTGTGCCTCGAATGTCACCGGTGGACAATGACCGAAGATCACGTGCTGGCAGTAAAAGTGGCTGAAGCCACCGGCTGCCGGCTCCATTTCCAGCCCAATCCGGACATCACTTTCGAGCAGAACCTTGACGCCCTCAAAGCGATGAAGCCGCATCTCTGCGCCTGCCACGTGTTCGCGTGGGAGAAGGGCAACGTCCGTCTCCCCCTTCGCGCTCACCGCGGTCAATGGCTCGAGTATATTGCTGAGGCGGGCGACGTCCCGTATCTTATGGAATTTGTTCAGGACGACGATCCGATAAACCTTGTCCGGGACGCAGGCGAGCTGGCGTTTCTGACCGGGGCAAGCAAGGCAGAAAAAATCTGCGAAAACTTACGCCTTGACAACTGCCTGTGAAAGTGGTAAATTACGCATTTGTAAACCGTTAACGGTTTCGGGCTTGTAGCTCAGTTGGGAGAGCGCTGCGTTCGCAACGCAGAGGTCATGGGTTCGAATCCCACCAGGTCCATACAAAAAAAGGGGTTCATTCGTGAGCCCCCTTTTTTTGTATGGACCTGGTGGGATTCGAACCCGAGAGGGTTTCGGCGTAAAGCAAAGGCTCCGGTGGAGCGTTTGCAGCCGAAATCGCGAAGAGCTGCGCTCTCACAGCGGAGAATCGGTGAACCCGTTCATAAAGTCCATGACCTTCTTATACTCCGCATCATCGGTTATAGGCGCCGGCTGGAAGTTATTGACGTCGGCCGTATAAACGTAGCACGGAATCAGCTCCGAATTAGTCGAAACCAGCTTGCCGTCATTGACGCCCACGGTAAGCGTCGCATGATATATGATCGTACGGTTCTCGGGCCGCCTGCTGCCGCCGTAACAGAAATTGCCAAGTGAATAAACAATATCCACGCCTTTATAGATTTCGCGGGGCTGAAGCACGTGCGGATGCGCTCCCACGATCAGATCCGCGCC
>JAFWQX010000161.1 GCA_017508875.1 Clostridia bacterium
TAGAGTTAAGAATTCAGAGTTTAGAGTTAAGAGGCGAACCGAGTGATGGCACGAATTTTGGGTCTCATGCGTTCCCTTCATTAATTCGCATTTCGGTCAAACAAAATTCTTAGCCATTCACTCGGCTTCGCAGAAGTTTAATTGAGGTTTAGAAAATTAAGAGTTAAGAGTTCAGAGTTAAGAGCGTAAAAAATTGCCCCGGAACGAATCCCGGAGCAATTTTTTTAGTACGATTTGTCAGTTAAAGCAGTATGACCGTGCCGGTCAAAGCTCAAGATCATTCATTGTCCGCATCAGTTTTTGCGGCGGTCTCGAGTTCTTTAACATTTTCGGACTTGCGGCCCTTCTTGAGCATAAGGTTTGCAAGGATGCCGAGGATGAGAGCGCAGGCAACTTCAGTGATCGTAACTTTTCCGAAGTTCAGGACCATGCCGCCTACGCCGGCGATCAGGATGACGGAAACGACGAACAGATTGCTGTTATCGCCGAGGTCAACTTTCTGGATCATTTTGAGACCGGATACGGCGATGAAACCGTAGAGAGCGATGCACACGCCGCCCATTACGCAGGAGGGGATCGTTGCCAGCAGCGTCACGAAAGGAGCGAAGAAGGAAGCGACGATAGCGATGATAGCGGTGCAGAAAATGGTGATGACCGAAGCATTGCCCGTGATAGCCACGCAGCCGACGGATTCACCGTAAGTGGTGTTGGGGCAGCCTCCGAAGAACGCACCGGCGATGGAGCCTACGCCGTCACCAAGCAGTGTGCGGGAGAGGCCGGGTTCTTCGAGAAGGTCGGATTCGATGATGGAGGAGAGGTTTTTATGGTCTGCGATGTGCTCGGCAAATACCACGAATGCAACGGGAACGTATCCTACAGCGACGGTGCCGATGAACGCGCCGTCAATATCTTTGAATCCTTTGAAAGCTTCGAGGAATGCGAAGTCGGGGATCCATTTCATATTTGCAAAACCGGAGAAGTCAATGATCTGCAGCGCCTGTACGCCGGTGCTGTTTCCGATAACGGTCAGTATGGCGGCAACTACGTAGCCGGCTGCGATACCGATAATGAACGGGATGAGTTTCATCATTTTTTTGCCATATACGGAAGCAACCATCGTTACGGCGAGGGTGATGAGACCGATCAGCATGCAGAGGTAAATGTTAGCGTTCTGTACCTGAGAATCGACCTGCTCTACGATCGCAGTGCCTTCTTCAGTAAGTTTCGCTACGGTTTCTGTAACAGTATGAGTAACGCTGCCTTTGAAGAGGTCGCCGATTGCATTGCCCGCCAGGGACAATCCGATGATCGCGACCGTGGGGCCGATTACGACTGCGGGCATGATCTTGTTGATCCAGCCTACGCCTGCCAGCTTAACTATGAGTGCGATGACAACGTATACAAGTCCGGCGAATACTGCGCCGAGGATCAGTCCGAGGTAGCCGGCAGATATGGAAGCTGCGCCGCCGAATGCTGCGAACATGGAGCCCAGGAATGCGAAGGACGAGCCGAGGAAAACGGGGCTCTTGAATTTGGTGAACAACAGGTACACAAGAGTACCGACGCCTGCGCCAAAGAGCGCCGCAGACTGGCTCATGCCATTGCCGACGATCGCGGGTACTGCGATGGTCGCAGCAAGGATCGCAAGCAGCTGCTGGAGTGCGAAGACCAGAACCTGCCCGAACGGAGGACGGTCTTTTACGTTGTAAATGAGTTTCATTGTAACCCTCCCGAATGATGTGGATTTGTTTATTTGTACAAAAATAAAAGCCCTGAAAAAGGGCTCTTATTCTGTAACAATCAATTTTTGAATTTTCGAGAGAAACTCTTCGTCGTTAAACGATTCGGGGGCCGATAACGTGATCGGTTTGCTGAGATCGAGACTGAAGATTCCCATTATCGATTTTGCGTCAACGACGTATCTGCCGCTCGAAAGGTCGAGGTCGTCTTCGCAGCACGAAGCCGCAGCCGCGAATACTTTGATGTCGTCAATCGTTTTCAGCATCACTTTGTATTTTTTCATATGTTTTCTAACCTCCATCAGCTTTCTGCCGATGTCAAAAATTATAGCGCTCCGGAGGAGCGAAGTCAATAAGTTTTTTTGCGCGCGGAACGGGGGACAGGCACCCGTTCCGCTCTGAGCGTCCGATATTACGCGGCCGGAAATTTCCGGTAATATTCCGGAAATGCCCGGATATTTCCGGCGGCTGCGCGGTATATTTCGGTAATACCGCGCAATATTCCGGAAATACGCGTAATATCGGGTGCTCAGAGCGGCCCGCGCCTCGGGGAACATAATATAGCGCGGCCCGGGAATGCCCGAAACGGGTACCTGTCCCCCGTTCAACGGGTACCTGTCCCCCGTTCCGCGCTTGACTGCGGGGCGTCCGGATGGCATAATAACCGCATCAAGAGAAGAAGGAGCTGGCATACGCTGATGGAAGGCAAGCTGACTAAATTGGACAAAATTCGTATCAATAATAGGCGGAAACAGATTCTGAAAACTGACACGGAGAAAGAAAAAATATTGTCGCAGACCCAGACGGCTACGCTGCTTGACTATATAAAATGGATAGGCGACTTTGATTTTGACACGATGCCGTTCCGTGAGGCGGATGCGCTGGTATTATGCCTCGCGTCATACTTTGAAATATTGCCACTGTTCGCCGAAGGCAGAAAAAGCGCAAAATTCAGCGAATGTGCGGAGCTGCTTGACTCCGGACGCGCGCGGCTGATGATCACGGGCGGGGATATGGGGAACGAAGGTATTTTCCGCGCCGCCGCCGAATCTAAGCGCTTCGGGGAACTCGAAATAACTGATTACGTAGATAAATTGACGACCGATCCGCCGCTCCAGTTCGCTACGATGTGCTTCAGGTACAAAGGAAAGTTCGCGTTTATTGCCTTCCGCGGCACCGACAGCTCGCTGGCGGGCTGGGAAGAGAACTTTATGATATCGTTTACGCGGACAACGGCGCAGAACCTTGCCGCAGAGCACGTTTCGATGCTTATCGAGCCCGGCTGCGAGTGGTATATCGGCGGACATTCAAAGGGGGGCAATCTTGCTCTCACGGCCGCGTGTGTCCTTGACGATGAGCAGCTCGCGCTCGTAAAACGGATATTCGTGCTTGACGGCCCCGGCCTCTGTCCCGAAGTATTTGACGAAAAACTCATACACCGCATCGATTCGCAGACCACTCGCATTATCCCTGAATACGACGTCATCGGCAAGCTTTTCGAGCCGCGGATCACCGACACACGCATTGTAAAAAGTTACAGGAGCGGGATCGAGCAGCATTCGCTCGCATCGTGGATGGTTGACCACGGGCAGCTCTCAAAAGCTCCCGGCAACGCCCCGGGCAGCCGCTGGATCAACAGCCTGATCGACGAGTGGATCGCTGCTCTGCCTATTGAAGAACGCGCTGTTTTTGTGAAGGAACTGTTCGATGCGATGGAGGAGGAAGGGATCAACGACCTTCAGGAGGTTTCTCCGGAATACTTCGGTAATCTAATAATTCGTCTGAGCGGAAAAAGCGCTACGACGCGCAAGGTCGCTAAAAGTCTGCCGCGCAAGATGCTGATCGACGACGTTGAAAAGCCCAGGCTCAGCGAGCGGTTTAAAAAATTCTTTAAAAATTCCGTAGTGTTGATCGCGATCATATTGATCCTGGCGGGAGTCGGTTTTATTCTGGGGCGCAAACTTATCCTTGACATCATCGCCGTGTCCGTTGTCGCCGCGATGGCCGCGATCGAAGTATTTGTAATTATCCGCAGGCTGATCAGGACTAAAGGGCGGCTCGACGGGCTGAGGGAGCGGATAATTATAACCGTTGCCCTGATCGCACTGATCCCGATCGTGCTCATTAAAAATATGGCAAAATTTATTCTCGGCAGCTTCATTTTCGGCGTGCTGTTCATATCGGTGGCGTATCTCGCCGGACAGGCGGCGTATAAAGAATCCCGCATCTTCATGCGAGTGGTCAATATTTTCGAGTGTGTGCTCTGCGTTGCCGCCGGCGTCATTTTCCTGCTTATTCCGAGCGGCTGGGTCGCGCTGTTCGCAATTATTTTGGCTTCGGTCATGTTTGCTGACGCCGCCGTTCGCATCGGTTTTGCGATATGGTGCAGGGTCAGGCAGCACGGGAGCAAGGGTTTACTGGCGCCCGAGCCCGCGGGCAATGAGAGTTCAGAGTTATGAGTTCAGAGTTAAGAGTTCAGAGTTAAGAGTTCAGAGTTCAGAGTTAAGAGTTCAGAGTTATGGGTTCAGAGTTATGAGTTCAGAGTTTTTTCACTTGAAATGCCGGCCGGAATGAGATATAATCAAAAAGAGCTGGCTCTTAAAAGTGCTGCCGGGTCTTACGCAATGGAATTTTGTGAACCCCGTCAGGTCCGGGAGGAAGCAGCGGTAAGCGAACCCTTTCGTGTGCCGTAAGTCCCCCGGCGGTACTTTTAGGAGCCGGCTTTTTTGACTCTGCAGGGCAGGCCGGGAACTCCGGGCTGAAGTTTTGCAGATCCTTATCGGGAAGGAGCGAAAAATATGTCATACATGGCACTTTACCGCAAATGGCGGCCACAGACTTTCGACGAGGTCGTGGAACAGGAAAATGTTGTCAACATATTAAGAAACGCAGTGATCCAGAACAGGATCGCGCACGCATATCTGTTCTCCGGAACGAGAGGAACGGGAAAAACGACACTTGCCAAAATATTTGCCCGCGCCGTAAACTGCCTGCATCCGGTCAACGGCGGGCCGTGCAACGAATGCGAAATCTGCCGCGGCATTCTCGAAGGAAGGATACTTGACGTCTCGGAGATCGACGCAGCATCGAACAACGGCGTTGACAACATCCGCGCGGTTATTGACGACTCGGTCTATTCTTCATCTGTGGCGCGCTACAGAGTGTACATAATCGACGAAGTTCATATGCTTTCGCTCGCGGCGTTCAACGCGCTCCTGAAGACGCTCGAAGAACCGCCGGAAAACGTAATATTTATATTGGCCACCACCGAGCCTAACAAATTGCCCGTGACGGTGCTGTCGCGCTGCCAGAGGTACGAATTCAAAAGAATATCGAGAGAAGGAATTGCCGCCAGACTGCGATATATATGCGGGGAAACGGGAATTGACGCCACCGACGAAGCACTCGGATTTCTCGCCGAAAAAGCGGACGGCGCGCTGCGTGACGCGATAAGCCTGCTCGATCAGACTTCCGCCGCGTCGCAGGGGAAAATAACGCTCGCATCCGCCAGAGAAGCCACGGGATCGCTCGACCGCGAATTCCTGTGGGATTTCACGGCCGCCATACTAAACTCCGATTGCCGCCGCCTGCTCGAACTCAGCCGCAGGATCTTCAACGAAGGCCGCGACCCGTCCGTATTTCTGCGCGAGCTGATAGAAGTTTTGCGCAATATGCTCGTCGTTATGTCGGTAAAGGATCCGACGGAGCTCATTTTTGAGGACGAGCGCGGTATCGCTACACTTAAAAATCTCGCAAAAGGGCTGCGCGTGCGCGAAGTTTCGATGCTTATACGCGAACTTTCGGGTCTGGACAATAATTTAAAATGGGCGGTGTCAAGGCAGATCGTGTTCGAGGCGGGTGTTCTCGGGGCTGCCGACCGCAGGTGGAAAGAAGATACGGCGTCCATAGAGACGCGCCTTTCGGAGCTCGAGGGCAGGATAGCGGACCTCGCGGAAAAGGGCATCGCCGTGAGGGCGGAAATACCCGAAACCGGGTCATTGCTGGCCGGGGGCGTGCAGGTCAATGCGGAACCTGAAAATACGCGCGTCGCGGCAACGGAGAATATTGACGCCGCCGTAGTGGAAACGAAGCCTGCGGAGATTCCTGCATCAAACCAGCCTCAGCAAGCGGTCCGCCGCCTCGAAAAAAAGCGCTGGGACGATATAGCCGACGAGATGGAAAGACGCGGTCAGGTCTCGATGCTCACCTGGTATTCGGAAAGCACCGAACAATACGAACTGCCCGGCGACAGGCTGCTCATGGTATTTGAAGACGACATGACCGTCAGCATACTCCGGAAATCCACACCCGCGAATCTTAAGGTGGTCAACGAAGCGATCGCCCACGTTCTCGGCAGGCCGATGGAGCAGGTGGTGGCGCTTAAATCTGACGCGAAAGGGATAATCGCCGACGCTGAAAAAGCTGCAGCGGCTTCCGGAACCGCAGAGGAAGACCCGGGCGGGTCCGGGACCTTTGCGGATAACGCTCAGGACACTAAAAAAAACGAATTTGAAGCAGGCGTAAAATATTTCGAAAATCTGGCGAAAAAAATGAATTTCAAGATAGAATACGGTGATTAATGAAATGCCGAAAGGCGCGGAACAGCCGGGAGCTTTTTTATGAAAAACAGGCCTGAAAAGGCGGCAAGGGCCGGAAAGGCCGAAAATCAGATATTCGCATCCGCGAAAAAATACAGAAAATGGTTCGTGATCGGCCCGCTGTTCAAATTGACCGAAGCCGTGTTCGAACTGCTCATCCCGACGATGATGGTATATATTATTGACCGCGGAGTGACCGGAAAAGACGGAGCCTACGTGCTGCGCATGCTGCCGGTCATGATCGGTATTGCCGTCGCCGGATACCTTAGCGCGCTCGTGTGCCAGTTCGTCGCGTCGCTGTCTTCGCAGGGCTTCGGGACGGAGCTCAGGAACAGGCTTTTCGGGCACATGCTGAGAATTTCGCAGAAGGACGCGGACAAACTCGGCACGCCGGCTATGGTGAACCGTGTGACGAACGACGTAAATATTCTGCAGCAGGCCGTGGCAATGCTTATAAGGCTCGCTATAAGGGCCCCGTTTATATGCATCGGCAGCCTTGTAATGGCTGGGCTGCTGAACATCCGGCTGACACTCGTAATATTGTGCGCGCTGCCGTTCCTGATCGCTTCCGTAGTGCTCGTGATGAAGTTCTCAGTGCCGCTGCACGGAAAAGTTCAGAAAAAACTTGACAATATCGCCGTTATTTCCCGCGAAAATATGTCCGGAGCGCGCGTCATACGTGCTTTTTCACGCTCAGACGCCGAAAAAGAGCGCTTTTACACCGAATCCGACGGTTATTACAAGGCCGCCGTGCGCGTTAACCGCATTTCCGTGCTGCTGAATCCGCTGACAACACTTATAATGAACGTGGCAGTGATCGCCGTGCTGTGGTTCGGCGGGAAACTGATCGAGGCGAACAATATGTCCGGCGGTCAGATCATCGCGTTTATCAATTATATTTCATATATGGTCACGGCGCTGCTCGTGCTGGCGAATCTCGTGACGCTTTTTACGAAAGCTGCCGCTTCCGCGAGGCGCGTGAACGAGGTGTTCGCGGTGCCGGAACGCGAAACGGCCGAAGGCGGGGGACAGACAGAGAACGTTTCCGACGAAGGAAGACCGGTCCCGGCATTCGAATTTATTGACGCATCTCTAAGGTACGCAGACGATCCGGCCGTTCCCGAGGCCGTAGAAGGGCTGAATCTGGCCGTTATGCCGGGAGAGGTACTCGGTATAGTCGGTATCACAGGAAGCGGTAAAACGAGCCTTATAAGCCTGCTGACGGGCCTTTATGACTGCACGGGCGGCGAAGTGCGCGTAAACGGCGTCAATATCCGTCTCTGGGACAGGAAGAAACTCAGCCGCACGGTGCGCGTCGCTTCGCAGCAGAGCGTTTTATTCTCGGGCACGGTCGCGGACAATATCCGCGCAGGCGATCCTTCTATTACGGATGAAGAGATAGACGAGGCGCTGAAGGTCGCCCGGGCCGACGGGTTCGTGGCCGAAAGAGGAGGCGCGGGGGCGCGCGTCGAGCGGGGCGGTGTGAATTTTTCGGGCGGGCAGAGGCAGCGCCTGAGCGTGGCGCGCGCGGTCGCCGGGGGGGCAAAGGTGCTGATCCTCGACGACAGCTTCAGCGCCCTCGATAATGCGACAGCATCCTCTATGTTCCGCGCGATCCGCGCTTCTTCGGTAGAAACGCTCGTGATCGTTTCACAGCGCGCGGGGAGCGTAAGGCAGGCGGACAGGATACTTGTGCTCGATGACGGCCGAATATCGGATATAGGGACGCATGAGGAGCTGCTTGAACGCTCGGAGCTTTATGCGCAGATATGCAAACTTTCGGAAGGCGGTGAAGTTTCGTGATACGCTGGCTTTTCGGATATCTTAAAAAGCAGCGCGCGCTGCTCGCCGTATCATTACTGTTCGCCGTATTGTCCGGCGCGCTACTCCTCGTGGGACCGCTGTTCCTCGGAAAGGCAGTAGATGCATTGACCGCCGAAGGCGGGGTAAAGTGGGATGAGCTGGGCAGAAATCTGGCGTTTCTTTCCGTTTTTTATGCTTCCGGCGCGATTTTATCATATCTTTCGCCTCTGATTTCCGGAAAAGCGGCTGCAGGTGCCGTGACGTCAATACGAAATGACACTTTTACGCATATTTTGCGCCTTCCGCTCAGATTTTTTGACACAAATCCTCACGGGGACGTGATCTCACGCATTACTTTGGACTGCGAAAACATTTATGACGGCCTCGGGACGAGCTTTGTACAGCTGTTTTCGAGCGTCGTTACGGTCGCCGGAACGCTTATTGCTATGTTCGTGATAAGCCCTGCGATCGCCGCCGCGGTACTATGTATAACGCCGCTTTCACTTGTCATTGCCCGGTTCGTAGTGATAAGGACCGCGAGATTGTTCGCCGCACAGCAAAAAAAGACGGGCGAGCTCGGGGGACACGTCGAAGAAATATTGTCCGGCATCCGCACCGTCCACGAGAATTCAATGGAAGATTCAGCCATGAAAGAGTTCGAACGGGTGAATTCCGAGCTTTACGTAGTGGGCAGGAGCGCGCAGTTCGGCGGTGCTCTGGTCAATCCTTCTACGCGCCTTGTCAATAATATTTCGTATATCTGCGTCGGTCTTATGGGCGCGATTTTTGCGGTGAAGGGCATTACGGCGGGCGGCGCGGCAATGTCCGTGGGTATCATTGCCACCATGCTCTCGTACGCCACTCAGTTTGCAAAGCCGATCAACGAGATCGCAGGTGTTACCACGCAGATCCAGAATGCTTTTGCCTCCGCTTCGAGGATCATCCGTATTCAGGAGGAGGTGCCGGAGTCCGATGACAGCAGGCTCCCCGAACTGCCCGCTTCAAAAGGCGGCGTAACGGTCGAACATCTGAAATTCTCGTATACTCCTGAAAAGCCGCTGATCTCCGACCTTAGTTTTGAGGCCGAGCCCGGCAGCGTGATCGCGATCGTGGGTCCGACAGGCGGCGGTAAAACCACGCTGGTGAATCTTCTGATGCGGTTTTATGATCCTCTCGGAGGCTCGATCCGGCTCGACGGCATAGACACGCAGACAGTGACGCGCGACAGCCTGCGCAACGCGTTTTCTATGGTGCTTCAGGATACGTGGCTGTTTACAGGGACCGTGAGGGACAATATCGCGTACGGCTGCCCCGGAGCCTCTGACGAGCAGATAAAAGCGGCCGCCGTTGCCGCCTGCGCGCACAATTTTATAAAGCGCCTTCCCGACGGGTACGACACGCTGATTACCGACGGCGGGGGCAATCTTTCCGGCGGCCAGCGCCAGCTTATCACTATCGCGCGGGCAATGCTTTGTGATTCTCCGATCCTTATCCTCGACGAGGCAACGAGTTCCGTCGATATCGTCACCGAGCAGTCCGTCCAGCAGGGCTTTGCCAATCTTATGAGCGGCCGTACTTCTTTCATAATTGCCCACCGCCTGGCAACGATCCGGCATGCCGATCTGATCCTTGTTGTCGACGGCGGAAATATTGTCGAGCAGGGCACGTACGCCGAGCTTATGGCGCGCCGAGGCCGCTACTGGGAACTCGAAAACAGCTAAAGCGTGTCGATCCCGCAAACGAGCAGAATGTTGCGCAGCGCGAAATTGGCCATATACAGGCCGAAAAGGATAAACAGATAAAGCAGGCGCAGTTTGGGCGGCTTTAAGCGTATCGGGCACTTTTCAGGGACAAGATACCCGAAAATATATCTAACAAAATAATTTACCGCCAGCAGAAGAATGTAGACGGGGATCGGGTGCAATAATATCGAACCGATGAAGTCAAGGTTCAGGAGTCTGAGCGTTGACCGCGTGCCGCCGCACCCGGGGCAGTAAAAGCCGGTCAATTTATGAAACGTGCAGCGCAGATTTCCGCCGCCCGCTTTGGAATAAAGATCGATCCCGAATCCTTTTGAAAGCACGGTGTACGCTATTGCCAGCAGAAAAACGACGCAGACCGCGAAAAAAAGCGGACCGCCGGGCAGCCTCCATATCTCCTTGAAGCTCCTCGGCCTGCGCGCGATCAACACCTGCCCGCCGCGCTGCCCGGCGGGATCATTGGAACCGTTTTCAAAATTCACGGTGGAATTGTTCATATCGCATAGACCTTAAAAAACAGGGCCGGGGGAACATCCGCCCCGGCCCGTCAAAAAGCAAATTGCGAACTGTTATGCATATATTCCGGCTGAATGCCTGGAACATACGTCAGATCTCAGGGATCTCGATCTCGATCTCGTGGCCCAGTTCAGCGGAACGGCAGATACCGTCCAGAATAGCCTGATTGTAAATGATCTGGCTGGAAGGCACCGGAGCGGGCTTCCCGAGCTTAACAGCATCCAGGAAGGAGCGGATCTTGAGGTCGAACAGGTCTGCGCCCGTGTGGAGGATCGGTACGGTCGTCTGAGTCTGAGTGCCGCAAAGATCATGGTAGATCGTCATTGCCCCGCCGACGCTGCCGTTCCAGCAGTCTGTCGAGGGAATGCGCAGAGAGCCTTCGGTACCCATAATGATCGTATCTCCGGGAGTGTCGAGGTGCATTGCCCACGCGATTCTGAAGTCGAGCACGATGTCTCCTTCGAGGCGTACGAAACCGGCCGCGAAGTCGTCAACACCGAATGCTTCGGCGTATTCTTTGCACGGCATGTATTTCGGGTTCGTTCCGAAGTATGCGGATTTATAGCCGGTAACGGTGAGCGGCTTCGGATAGCCGATCGCGTTCAGGACCATATCGAGTGAGTAGCAGCCGATGTCGCCCAGTGCGCCGATACCGCCGGTGTCTTTAGCGATGAACGAGGTTCCGAACGGGGTAGGTATACCGCGTCTGCGTCCGCCGCCGGTCTGGATGTAGTAGATCTTACCAAGCGTGCCGGACTCCACTATGCGCTTGATCATCTTCATATTTTCGTCGAAGCGGGGCTGGAAGCCGATCGAAAGCACTTTTCCGCTCTCTTTTTCAGCTTTGCGGATCTCGATAGCTTCGTCGAGGGTGACGCACATGGGCTTTTCGAGAAGAACGTTTACGCCGTGCTTAAGGGCGTAGATCGTGGGCTCCGCGTGCTGGCAGTTATATGTGCATACGCTGACGGCGTCAATATCGGGTTCGTTGTCGATCAGCTCGTCGCCGGACATGTATACGCGGCCTTCCTGCTTCCATTTTTTCATGAATGCTTCGGCTTTTCCGGGGATGAGGTCGGCGTAGGCAACGATCTCGACGTCGGGCTGCTTAAGGTAGCTTTGCATATGGGCGTCTGCGATCCAGCCGGTGCCGATGATACCGACTTTGAGTTTGCGGTTCGTGTCGATTTTTTCTTCTGCGAGATGTGTGGTCTTGAATTCGTCAAGAATAGATGAATTTGCCATGTTTTACCTCCAAATTTAATAAGTGCGATCTATGATTAGTTTTAAATCGTATTTTAATTGTTCAATTTACGGCACGCTTATCTGACCTTCGGTGCTCCGTCGGCTGTCATGCCATCAGGCCCTGAGTCTTAAGATAATCAGCGCTCGCTTTCACCGAATCGAGGGCATTATCACCGGCAGCAGGGCGGTCCTGCTCAACGATCACCCATTCTGCACCGGCGTCGACCGATGCGGCGAGCAGTTCGGGAACGTTCTGCATACCGTGGCCTACGGGCCTGAAACCGAAATTCTCACCCTTATCCTCGACTTTTTTATCGATGCCTATGAGTTCGTACAGCCCTTCCTTCTGGCGGCCGCGCATAAAGAAATCTTTAAGATGTACGACGGGCGCCCTGCCTGAATATTTGCGCACGTACGCAGCAGGATCCTCGCCGCCGACGTTCACCCAGCACGTGTCGAGCTCGGTCTTAAGCAGAGCGGGACTGATCTTGCGGTAGATCGTATCGAGGTAATACTCGCCGTCGATCTTCGTGAATTCGAAGTCGTGATTATGATAGAGGAGAGTGAAACCGGCTTCGGTAACTTTCTCGCCGATATACTCCATGATTTTCAGCGTTTCAGCGAAATTCCCGGCTTCCGGGCGATATTCTTCGGGCAGGTAGGGGATGACAAGGTATTTACACCCTATTTCTTTGTATGTTTTAAGCGCTCCTTCCATATCCGCCAGGAATTCGGCGAGGGCAACGTGCGCCGATATCGGTATAAGGTGCAGTTCGTCGGTGAGCGCTTTGATCTCTTTCGCGCTCTTTCCGTAAAGTCCTGCAAATTCCACACCTTCGTAGCCGCATTCGGCAACGAACCTCATAGTTCCTTCAAAATCCGCCGCAAGTTCGTCGCGTACGCTATAAAGCTGCAGACCGGTCATAAGTTTCATATGGTCAATTTCTCCTTTCGGATCCGCGGTTCTTCCTCCGCGGTCAATACATTTGAATTATAATCTGTACGGCCCGTCAATTCAAGTGAAAATTACCTTGAAAATCAGCTTGAAAATCACCTCGAAGATCCTTGAAGATCCTCAGCGGATCCTCAATTCCTGCTGATCTTCTCCCACGTTCCGTTCGCTTCTGTCTGAAGCCGTGTCAACAGATTTTCGATGCTGTCGAATCCGTTAATGGCCTTCGTAAACACGGTAATCATATTATTGCTTGAGAATATGTCAGCTATTTCCGGAGGAAGCTGCAAAGACAGTTCAAACGGCGCCGAAAGATCCGGGTAAGCCACGAAAGCGCCGTAATTCTTATCCGTCCACGAAGTTCCTGTGCCTTTCCAGAAGTTCTCTCCCGCTAATGACTTGAGCACCGGAACGGTAGTGCCGGGCTCGGAGTGATACGCGGTCTGGCCTTCGGGTGTCAGGAAAAACAGTGCTAAAGCAGCAGCGGCATCAGGGTTCTCGGATCCGCTGTATACGGCATAGCCTGTAGCATGAGATGAAACCGTATGATTCGGCAGTGCGGGGAAAGGACAGAAGTTCCAGTCGATTCCTTTGCTGTCGTAAAGTCCTCCGATAAGATCAAGCCAGGTCATTGACCCGAAAGTCTTGAAGCAAACGTGTGAAACGTTGGCGTCGCCGAGCGGGATGGCAGAATATTTATCGGAAATATATGGGTCCGTGAGCTGCAGATCTTCCGGATACAGCCAGCCTTCCTCAATGCCTTTAAGGAGCTCTTCGAAGCCCTGCATAACTTTCGGATCGTTAGAAATATTGACCTTGCGGTTTACGGTATCGATCCACTTGCCTCCGAATCCGTTTATAAACGGTTCCCAGACAGCAGGCCACCAGATCTTAAGCGCTGCTCCGGCCCGCAAAGTCTTGCCGGATTCTTCTATTACCGTGACACGTTTGCAGATGTTTTTGAACTCATCCCACGACGTTGCGACCGAATTGTCGAAACTGATTCCTGCTTCCGTGAGCATATCGTTGTTATATGTAAGAATAATGTTATTATAGTCCCTCGGGACCATATATAGAGAGCCGCCGACCATTCCGGCATCGAGCGAGCCTGCAAAAACGTCACCGATATCGATGTTCATCCTCGGAATGAACGGGTCGAGGGCAAGAAGGGCGTCCCGGCTTTGAAATTTAACGGTGTCAATACTGTCGACCCAGAAAACGTCCCCGATGTCACCGGCGGCAATGCGCTGCGGGTACGTTGTACGGTTTGATTCTTCGTAAATGACCGTCACGTCGGGATATTTTTCTTTGAACGCCTTTAAAGCCGCGCGCGGGGCAAGCGATTCTTTCTCTGTTCCGCTTTCGTTGTTCACGGTAAATTTGATGGTTCCTGAGATCTGCAGCGGTTCCGGAACGTCCGTGGGCTGAGGGGTGGCAGGAAGATCTGTCGGTTGATCTGAAGGTACTTCGGCGGTTCCTTCTTCGGACGTTGGCAATATTATGGGTACGGTCGTGCCCTGTTCCTGAGGCCCGGCGTTATTTCCTGTTGAACAGGAGAAGAAACACACCGCGCACGTTACTGTCAGAACGAACAAAATGATTTTTTTCATGAGTTTTCTAACTCCTTTCTTTGAAACGCATAGCTGTTTTTCCTAGCCCGCTTATTGTGCGAAACTATCTTTTGATTAATTATAAATCATAATTGCAGGGTTGGCAAGCGCAAAGGAAAAGGAAAAGTTTTATAAACAATGGAGGATGAGCCGGCTTTAGTTTGCCGGCCACAAGGCGTATCATGGCGGCAATTTCTCAAACATTTTAAAGTCTGTTTTCTGCGGCGCTGTCTTTTACTTCGCGGTCGGTCAATTTTGGCACACAAATCAGCTTTTTCGAGTTTTGTGTGCCAGCCGGGCGCTGCCTCTCAAGTAGGTTGCGGTCAACTTTGGCACACAAATCGGTTTTTTCGAGTTTTGTGTGCCAGTCTGGCGCTGTCTCTCAAGTCAGTCACGGTCAACTTTGGCACACAAATCGGCTTTTTCGGGTTTTGTGTGCCAGGCCGGCTCTGCCTCCGTTAATTTTAGAAGGAAAAAATGAGAAATTTTTGGCACACAAATCGCCTAAATTGGAGATCGTGTGCCACTCCTCCTCTATTCCACCAAAAAAATGAAAAAATTTTGGCACACATATTGCCCAAATTGAAGATCGTGTGCCACGTCTCCCCTATCCCCACAAAAAAATGAGAAATTTTTTGGCACACAGATTGCCCAAATTGGAGATCGTGTGCCACTCCTCCAAAACCTCCGAAGAAAAATGAGCAATAGAAGAAACAGGCGGCGTAAAGGAGTGATCTACCCGGAACTTTGCGCTTTATCTGGAGAAATCCATTATAATATCTTGCGTTTTGTCAGTGCACAGCCCTTGACACTTCCGCCGCTTTCGCGTATCCTTTAATAAAAAGATTGACCTTCATTTGAAACTAACATGGGAGCGATATTAAAATGAAAAAAAGCAGGACAGGCATTATAAAAAAGGCGATCTGCACCGCGATGTGTGCAGGGATGTTGACCGCGGCGGCGGGCGGATGCGCACAGGAGCAGCCCCCAAAAGGGCGGATCGCCACGGACGAAGAATTGACCGCGGCAAATGCGGCAGTAAAAAGGAACGAGTTGATGATAGGCTGCTGGATACCGCCGCGCTCGCATCAGATGACTAACGAAGAAGACGCAAATGCGAGAATGGCGGAGCTGAAGGCTTCGGGGCTTAACTGCATCTCGACGCACCACAGCGACCTCAGCAACATAAAATTCCTGCAAAGAACGCTTGACGCCGCCGAAAAAAACGGCGTAAAAGTAATCATAGAACTTGTCCCCGACCTTTCAAAAGCAGGCATAAAAGCAAACCTCGCATACGTACGGAAGACCGTTGACCACCCCGCCGTCATCGGCTACAACTTATTTGACGAACCGGGCGAGAGCGCCGCGGCGGGGCTTACCGACGAATTTGCGCAGATCCGCGAGATCGCCGGAGACAGCAAACTGCTCCTTATAAATATGCTCCCGAACTACGGCCCGCAGGCCGCTATGGCGCCCACGCCGGAGGAGGGCCTGACGTGGTACCAGACCTACCTTAACACCTTCCTGAAAACCGGGACGGACGTGCTGTCGTTCGACTTCTATCCGTACTCGAGCAACAGCGCAAGCGACGCGCACTCGCTTCAGCGCATGATGATCAATTTGTCCGATATGGCCGTGATGACACAAAAATACGGCGTCCCTGCGTGGGGCTTTATGCAGAATTCATCGTGGGGCGGCATGCGCGCGCCGGAAGACAACGAGCTCCTGCTGCTGTCACACCTGCATCTGATCTTCGGGCTGGAGAGCTACTCCTACTTCCTGTACGCCGATACGTCGAATCCGGCCGAAGGCAGTTTCGTAGGCATGCTGCGCTGGGACAATACTCTGAGCGACATCTATTACAGGGTCCAGCGTAATAATGAGCGGATGAGCCGCATGGGCTACAGGTTTTTATCTTATAAGCTGAAGGGCTTCTTAACGGATAAGCTCGGGCAGCCCGGCTATCCGGAGGCGATCGACGATTCACTGAGACTCTCTTCGGACGCAGGACTTAAAAAGATCGGCGCGGACTTCGACACGCTCGTCGGAGTATTCGAAGGCAGGTCCGAGGAGGACAATATTGCCCGCGGCTACGCGACGGATCCGGCGGAGAAAGGTTATTATGTGCTGAATTTCGATCCGGACAACCAAAGCAGCGTGATGCTGGAGTTTGAGGCTAAAACGCCCTACACCGTCTGGGGCCCGAACGGCATCGAGGCTATGGGCGAGGGCAATTCCGTTTCGTTTAATATTGATCCGTGCGATGCGCGCTTCGTTGAGCTCCGCACGTATTTTGCAGAATAATACGCACTGCTATTATAAATAATTCTTTATGATCATCCACGCGGCAAGCTTCTGCTCAAACGACTTGCCTGCGTTGGCCGCGCTCGAACTTGGAAGGTAAATGGCATCGAGCTCCGTCTTACTGCGGAGAAACCAGTTATAACCGTCGAGCGCTTTTTTGCCGTTGACGAAGATCGCCCTGATATTTGTCTCTCCAAGCCACGTCACGTCGCACCCGCGCGCGTCTGAGCGACGGATACTCCCGTCGCTCGAACGGTGGATCGACGCCGAACTGAACACGTCCCAAAGCGCTATCCCGTGCCCGAGCAGCAGCTGTTTCTTTTCATCCACCGTCCGGGGCACTTCGCACCCGCAAACGGCAGCGATCAATCTCCAGAACTGGTTCGTGGGATGAGCGTAATAGAAACCTTCTTCGCGCGATCTTTCGGAGGGCAGCGTCCCGAGGACAAGCACTTTTGAGTTGCGGTCGTACACCGGTCCGAACGGGTGGGTGACAATATTCTGCTGTTTTTTTGTGTTGTCTTTTTCAGGCATCCTATCTTCTTCCTCCCGGGCCGCCCCAGCCGCCCGGGCCGCCCCAGCCGCCGTGTCCGCCGGGCCCGCTCTGACCGCCCGAACCCACTGTTGACGACGACTGCGTCCATTCAAGAACGGCGTCATTGCCGCGCTTAAGCACGTACTTGCCGCTAAGCGAAAGCTGATCGGATGCGATCCAGACGGAAGAATAATTGCCCGCGAGCGTGAACGAAGCGAGTTCGGAACCGGACGAATCGCAAAGGCTGTACGAACCGGCCTGGAAAGAAGTACCGCTGCTTATATATGTATTGACCGAACCGGAACCGGGGGTCTCGCAAATGCCGCCGAACGCGATGACCGTTCCGCCCGTAACTTTAAGTGTTCCGTCGAGGTCGATCGAGCCCGCCATGCCTCCCTGACTGCTGCCGCCTTTAACTATGACGAAACCGGCGCTCATAGTGATGCTGCCGTTTGAGTCGATGCCGTCGGTATCGCCGGAAGGAGTGGTGACGTCAAGGTAGCCGCCGGTAATATTGACAAGCGGGTTGGAAGCTCCGCGGCAGGCATTAACGCCGTCGTCGCTGCCGTACACGAACGTGGAACCGCCGGCAATATTGATCACGTTACCCTCAAGGCCTTCGTGCGACTTTTTGATATTGACTGTGCCGCCGCTTACGGTCAATACGTTGTCCGCGTGCATTCCGTCGTCCGCGGCGTTAACGGTGAGAGTCCCGCCGGAGACGGTAATATTGCCCGCGCCGTAGCTGCCGTTTTCGAGCATTTCGTCGTTATTCGCATGAAGCCCGTCGTCGCCGCACGAGATGTTGATAGTTCCGCCGAGGATCTGGATCTCATTGTACGCCTTTATGCCCTTCGACGAATACGTGGTCTTGGACGAATTCCCTGACCCGGAACTCAGCATGACCCAGTCGCCGCTGATCGAACCTGAACTTACCGAAGAGATCAGATAGGCGTTCATTGAACTGTTCACCGCGCCTCCCGACGTGGATGAAACGACGCTGCTTCCTGACGGTTTTTCACCTGAATTTACTGTGCAGAAGCGCACGTTCGCATACCCCTCCGGCGCCTTTAACTTCAGCCCGTAATATGACGCGCTGCGACCGCTGTAGACCATAGTTTCGTACGTGCATTTTACCCATTTTGCACCCGCATCGCCGTCAAAATCGCCGCTTCCGTTGTAAAAGTACGCGTAATAATCGAGCGAAGTGAAGTACGATCCCTTTGGAACGATCAGATACATATCGCTCCCGGCTGCGCTGCTGCCCGAATAATCGGAATATGATGCGGTAAATATATTCACTACCGCGCTGCCTTCGATCACAGCGTCGTATGCCGCGCTTATGCCGTCTTTCGCCGCGTAAATATCGACCTGACCGCCGCTGACCGTCACCGTTCCGCGCTGCTTACCCTTCGAAGACAGGTCGGTGGAGGACGTCTTGAGCCCGTCGCCTTCGGTCGAAATAAGTATAAGATTTCCGGACTCGATCGAAACAGAATCGTTGCCCTTAAGCGCGTTCCCCGGCGCGGTGACTTTCAGTGTGATATTTTTAACCGTCAGATCGTCTTTGGTCTTAATGCCGTTGTCGCAGTTTGCGTCAATGATCAGCGTCCCTTTTCCGGACAGCTTGAGATCGCATTCGGCGTATATCGCGCCGTCGGGGACAACGGCCGCAGCGTCGTCTTCCGTGACGTCTGCCTGCGCGGCCGGGCTCCGTGTGTCGGTTATAATGTTATACGTTCCTTCCGCCGCTTCGACGTCAACTTTTTCCGCACTTAGCGCTGTGATCGGCGCCCCGAAGCCGCATGAAACCGACGCCCCGCTCAGGATCAGTTTAACCGTGCCGCTGTCAGCTGCCGTATCCGGAACGCTCACAACGATCTGCCCGTTCTTTAGCTGCCCCTTTACCGTATAATCGCCGGAAGCAGTGATATAGTAGACGGTTCCGCCCTGCCCGGCCGTACCCTCGACCGCAGCCCCTTCGCTCGTGGTGATCGAAAAATCCGCGTCAATTACCGTCTGGTTTTCGGACGGGTCAATGAGCGTCACGGCTTCCTGTGCCTGCTGCTCCGGGGCAATATTGTTCGTCGGATCTGCGGGGGGCAGGGAAGCGTCAATTCCTCCGGTCCCGCTTCCGTTCGTGCATCCGGCGAGCAGGCACGCGGCGGTCAATACAGCTGCGAGTATTTGTATGGTTCTTTTGCTTTTTGCTTTTTTAGTGTTGTTTTCAGTCATCATTATTTGATCACTCCGCCGTGCATTATAGCGTGAATTATTGGCATTTTTGTGTCAAAAGGAGATCTTAATTCGCGCTGCTATTCGGTTCGCGCCAGCTCTTCGACTCCTTTCTGTTCCGAAGCGCCCGGGGTAGGTCACACCCTTGCGCCGCCTGTCCTCTCTATTGCTCATTTTTCTTCGGAGTTTTGTGAGGAGTGGCACACGATCTCCGGTTTTGGCAATTTGTGTGCCAAAAATTTTTCATTTTTTGGAAGGGATGGGGGAGGAGTGGCACACGATCTCCGGTTTTGGCAATTTGTGTGCCAAAAATTTTTCATTTTTTGGAAGGGATGGATGATGAATGGCACACGATCTCCAATTTTGGCAATTTGTGCGCCAAGAATTTCTCATTTTTCCTTTATAAAAATACGGGAGACAGAGCCGACCTGGCACACAAACCTCGAAAAAACCGATTTGTGTGCCAAAATTGACCTTCGCCCGAGTGAGAGACGGCGCCCGCCTGGCACACAAACCTCGAAAAAACCGATTTGTGTGCCAAAATTGACCTTCGCCCGAGCGAGAGACGGCGCCCGCCTGGCACACAAAGCCCAAAATTACAGATTTGTCTGCCAGAACCGCACGTTGCCACTTATTCGTTTTCGTTACTCGTTACTAGTTACTCGTTGCTAGTTACTAGTTACTCGTTGTTCCCCAAGAAAACATTTGACATGCTGTGACATCTGTGGTAAAATCCGCAAATGTGCCGCTTCCTGGATCACGGACACTCCGACCTCTTCCCGGATGCAGGCGAATAAAAACAATAAGGAGAAAAAAACGATGACGAAAGAAAGAAAACAGGAAATCATCAAAACTTACGGACTTAAGGAAGGCGACACCGGTTCGCCCGAAGTACAGGTCGCCCTGCTCACAGAGCGCATCAACGAACTCAATAAACACCTTGAGTCACATAAGAAAGACCACCACTCCAGACGCGGCCTGCTCATTATGGTAGGTCACAGAAGAGGACTTCTTTCATACCTTCAGAAGATCGACGTAGAACGCTACCGCTCTCTGATCGAAAGACTTGGCCTGAGAAAGTAATTCCGGTACTCAAGCGAGGCTCCGAAAGGAGTCTCGCTTTTGTAATAAATATTTTTAAGAAGATGCGGCTGTAGGGCGTAGATTGTACGCTCCGGCGACGAGCTTCAGAAGGTTTCGGCCCGGGAGACCGCGCGGTTTTCTGCCGGAACGCAGAATCTACATGCTACCGCCTCAACTTCGGAAAGGAAAAAATATGTTTAAAACATTCACAACACAACTTGCCGGCAGAACCCTTACGCTTGAATTCGGAAAAGTTGCGCAGCTTGCCAACGGCTCCTGCCTCGTCAGATACGGTGACACTGTTGTATTGTCCACCGCGACCGCATCGAAAGAGCCCAAGGACGGCATCGATTTCTTCCCGCTTAGCGTTGACTACGAGGAGAAACTCTACTCTGTCGGAAAGATCCCGGGCGGATTCATTAAGAGAGAGGGGAAGCCCTCCGAGAAAGCCATACTGACGTCACGCGTTATTGACCGCCCCATCCGTCCGCTGTTCCCGAAAGATCTGCGCAACGACGTGGTAGTCATCAACACAGTTATGTCTGTTGACCAGGACAATTCCCCTGAGATCGCGGCAATGATCGGTACTTCTGCTGCCCTTGCCGTTTCGGATATTCCGTGGGACGGACCTATCGGCGGCATAGTGCTCGGACTCGTTGACGACCAGGTAGTCATTAACCCGAACGCCGCTCAGAGAGAGCGCAGCAAGATGTACGTCACCCTCGCCGGTACGAAAGAAAAGATCTGCATGATCGAAGCCGGTGCGCAGGAAGTTCCCGACGACGTTATGCTGAGCGCCATCATCAAAGGTCACGGCACGATAAAGAAGATCTGTGAATTTATCGAAGGCATCCGCGATGAGATCGGTAAAGAGAAGTTCACGTACAAATCCGCCGAAGTGCCTCAAGAGATCTATGACGACGTTAAGGCACTCGTTTTCGACGAACTGAAAGAAGCTGTTTATACGCCGGATAAGCCGGAGCGCGACGCTAAGATCGACGCCATCACCAAAAAGGCGGCGGCGGAACTTGCCGAGAAATATCCCGATGATAAGGCAAGGATCGGCGAGGCTATCTACAAGCTCGAAAAAGGAATCGTCCGCGAAGGAATACTCAGAGACCACAAGCGTGTCGACGGCAGAGGACTTTACGACATCCGTCCGCTCAGCGCGGAAGTCGGCATCCTGCCCAGAACACACGGTTCAGGACTGTTCAAACGCGGCCTTACGCAGGTATTGACCATCGCTACCCTCGGGCCCATGTCCGACATCCAGAAGATGGACGGCATTGACCTCGAAGATTCCAAGAGATACATGCACCACTACAACTTCCCGGCTTACAGCGTAGGCGAAGCGAAGACTTCAAGAGGCCCCGGCCGCCGCGAGATCGGTCACGGCGCACTTGCTGAAAGAGCACTCGAGCCCGTTATTCCGTCCGAGGAAGAATTCCCGTACGCCATCCGCCTCGTTTCCGAGGTGTTGATGTCCAACGGTTCTACTTCGCAGGGCAGCGTATGCGGTTCGACCCTTGCACTTATGGATGCAGGCGTGCCGATCAAACGCCCTGTAACCGGTATTTCCGCCGGCCTCGTTACGAATCCTGACGATGAGAACGATTTCGTTACCTTTATGGATATCCAGGGTATCGAAGACTTCTTCGGCGATATGGACTTCAAGGTCGCAGGTACTGAAAAAGGTATCACCGCCATACAGGTAGATATTAAGGTCCACGGACTTTCCTACGAGATCATCCGCCAGGCATTCGAGCTTACACATAAAGGACGCGAGCGCATCCTCAACGAAGTTATCCTTCCTTGCATTTCCGAACCTCGCGATCATCTCTCCAAGTACGCGCCTAAGATGTACCAGATGAAGATCGATCCGGATAAGATCCGCGACGTTATCGGGTCCGGCGGTAAGGTCATCAACCGCATCATCGATGAGACCGGCGTGAAGATCGACATCAACGACGACGGTACGATCTACGTTGCCGCTGTCGAGGAAGAGGCCGCGAATAAGGCTATGGAGATCATCAAGGGCATTACCGGCGATATCGAGATCGGTACGATCTTCGAGGGCAAGGTTACGAAGACGATGGCTTTCGGTGCGTTTGTCGAATATCTCCCGGGCAAAGAAGGCATGGTCCACATTTCACGTCTCGCAAAATATCGCGTAGAGCACACCGAGGACGTTGTCAACGTCGGTGATGTGGTTAAGGTCAAGTACATCGGCCTCGATAAGCAGGGCAGGATGGATTTCTCAATCAAGGACGTGGAGTGACGTCGCGGCGCTTGGGGCGCCTGAGAACGTTGAACGTTCAGCATTGAACCGGATAAATATGTAAAAGTATTAGCGGGTAATGTCAGGCACTGTGCATTATCCGCTAATACTTTATCCGCACTCTAAAACAGCTTCGAGATTTATCTTTCCGGGGCGGTTTTCTTTTATTGCTCATTTTTCTTCGGAGGTTTGGGAGGTGTGGCACACGATCTCCGATTTGGACAATTTGTGTCACTCTGAAAACACCGCCTGAATTAAAAACTGAGATCCAGGCGGTACTTTGCGCCCGGCTCGCGGCCGAAGACTGCGCCCGCTAGTTACTTGCTCATAACTCTGAACTCTGAACTCTAACTCTAAACTCTGAACTCTGAACTCTGAACTCTGAACTCACTTCGTGCCATAATCCCATAATCCGTTGCTCATTCTCCATTTGCATTACGCAAAACAAAATGATAAAATAAACTTACGTCTTTGTGCCTAAAAAAAAGACACAAATATGTGTTAATATTACTTTGGCGAAAAGCCGAAGAAAAACAGATACCCCGGAGGTATTGCCCAGATGATCGAGATCAGAAATCTCACA
>JAFWQX010000162.1 GCA_017508875.1 Clostridia bacterium
TAAAATTTCCGGAGGCAGAGCCGGCCTGGCACACAAAACCCGAAAAAGCCGATTTGTGTGCCAAAGTTGACCGCGACTGACTTGAGAGACAGCGCCCGGCTGGCACACAAAACCCGGATTTAGCGATTTGTGTGCCAAAGTTGACCACGACCGACTTGAGAGACAGCGCCCGCCTGGCACACAAAACCCGAAAAAGCTGATTTGTGTGCCAAAGTTGACCAACCGCGAAATAAAAAACAGCGCCGCAGAAAAAAGACTTTAAAATAGTTGAGGAATTGCCACCGTGATAAACCTTGCGGCCGGCAAACTCAAGCCGGAGCATCCTCAATTGTCTAAAAAAATTCACGGAAACAGGAAAAGAGCCCGTTTTTTTATGCAGGTTGCATTGCCGGCGCGCCGGTGGTAAAATACCGGCTGTGCTGCAGTTCTGCGCACGAAATAAACAAAAAAGCGAAGTTCGGCCTCTAAATCCTTCGCTATAAAAAACAAAACCAAGGAGAATCATATCAAATGAAAAAGAAACTTCAATTAACACTCGCGCTGTTCCGCGCCATACCCTCACCCGTTGTCGCACTCTTCGCGATATCCGTCATCACAATGAATCTGCTCGCCAATAAAACGCTCGTGCAGACACAATATCTGGCGCTCGACGGCGGCATACTCGTATCCTGGCTGTCATTTCTGTGCATGGACGTTGTCACCAAACATTTCGGCCCGAAAGCCTCGACCAAACTGTCGGTTTTCGCGATGCTCACAAACCTGCTCGTTTGCCTGATATTTTATATTGTCAGCGTGATCCCGGCGCACGGCGTTGACGCGGACTACACCGAATTCAACTCGATATTCGGCGGCACGTGGTTCATACTGCTCAGCAGCACGATCGCATTTATGTGCTCCGCCCTGATAAACAACTTCCTGAATTTCGCCGTGGGCAGGTTTTTTGCTAAAAATCCCGAAGGGCGTGCGGCGTTTTTCGTACGCAGCTACGTATCCACGTTTATCGGCCAGTTCGCAGACAATCTTATTTTTTCGATCCTTACGTTCATGCTTTTCGCCCCGGTCTTCTGGGACGGATTCCACTGGACCTTCATCCAGTGCGTCACCTGCTCGCTGGTGGGGGCAATGCTTGAGCTGCTGATGGAGGTCGTTTTCTCCCCGATCGGCTACGCGGTCTGCCGCTTCTGGCGCAGGAATGACGTGGGCGGTCAATATTTTGCACTGGAAAAGGAGCTTACCGGAAAGGAGACCCTGAAATGAACCGCGAACTTATTGTCCTCGTCACCGGCGCCTCGCGGGGCATCGGCCGGGCGGCGGCGCTGAAATACCTGATCGGAGGGGCAAAAGTGTACGGCATCGACGTGCTGGAAAACAGCATTGACCTCCCCGGATACACCCATTTCGTCGCGGACGTCGCAAGACCCGAAACGCTGCCGGAGCTCGATCCTCTCCCGAATATAATCTTCTCGAACGCGGGATTGCAGAACTCCCCTGACGACATCGGCGTAAATCTGCGCGGCACCATAAACGTTACTGAAAAGTACGCGTTTCACGACGGGATCCGTGCGGTGCTGTTCAACGCATCTGCTTCGGCGCATTCAGGCTTTGAATTCCCGGAGTACGCGGCGTCAAAGGCAGGCGTTATCGGATATATGAAAAACGTTGCGGCGCGGCTCGCGAAATACGGCGCAGTGGTCAATTCGATCTCTCCCGGCGGCGTGCTCACCGCCTCCAACGAACCCGTGACATCAGACCCCGAACTGTGGTCGCAGATCATGGCCGTCACCCCGTTAAAGAAGTGGGCAACGGAATCCGAGATCGCCGAGTGGGTGTGGTTCCTGACCGTTGTGAACCGCTCCGCTTCCGGCATTGACGTGCTGATCGACAACGGCGAGTTCGGGCTTAATTCGACTTTCGTATGGCCTGAGTGACGCCTGATTGCCCTTTTCTGCAGGAGGTTCCGGATGTCAACATTTCAGATCGCTTTAACTAACGTACTGGTAACGCTCGCATGCATTGTCCCCGGGTTCGTGCTGTGTAAATTCCGCAAAGCTTTCGCGGATCATTTGCCCACGATCTCGGCGATCCTCGTTTACGTCGGTACGCCTTTCCTCGAATTCACAAGTTTCGCGTCTCTGAAGTACGAGCGGTCTCACCTGCCGCTTCTGGGGCTGTTTTTCCTGATCTCCCTGTTCGCACAGCTATCATTCTGCCTGCTCTTCTACCTCATCGCCGGAAAACGTCGAAACGAGCGCAAAACGCGAGTTATAAACGTTGCCTCCGTGCTCGGAAACGTCGGTTACTTCGGGCTTCCGATCGTGCGCGCCCTACTGCCTGACGAACCGCTGGCCGTCTGCTGCTGCGTGATGTTCATCGTTTCAATGAATATCGTCACGTTCACTCTCGGCGTCTTTCTGCTCACCGGGGATAAAAAACACATCTCCGTGCGTTCGGCGCTCATCAACCCCGCCACGATCGGGCTGGCAATATCTCTCCCGTTCTACTTTTTCGGCTGGGGCGAACACCTCCCTGCCGCCGTCACTTCAATGGCGGGCAATATCGCAGGTATGACTGCTCCGCTTTGTATGTTCATAGTAGGCGTGCGCCTTGCCGCCTCGAAACTGTCCGACCTCGTAAAACGGCCCGGAGTCTATCTGGCCGCCGGACTTAAACTGATCGTATTCCCGCTGTTCTGCTACGGACTCGTGATGCTGCTCCCGCTCCCCTCCGCGCTGCGCTTCACGCTGGTCATCCTGGCATCCGCGCCGTGCGCATCCCATACGCTAAACTTCTCCGAGATCTATCACGTCGATCCGGAGATCGCCGCAAACTGCATACTGATCTCCACGCTCATCTGCTTCCTCACGCTGCCCCTGATGACGCTGCTGCCGGGGCTCTAATATAACAGATCGGGCTGAAGACCGCTAAAAACGCCGCGTACGCATATAGCATCCGCGGCGTTTTTTACATTTCTTTTACTCTGTGCTTAAGAAGCGTGCACTTCTGATCACATAATATTTATTTAATTATTTTGAACGCGGGCATCGGTATTCCGTCGCTGCTGGCAATATTCGCGTTTTTCACCGAACCGTCGTGAACCATTCCGTACGAGATGCCAACGATATCACGGGTGCCGCTGATCTTAACTGTTGCCCCGTCGATCCACTCGAAATCACAATACATCTTGTCCCCGTATTCATCGATCGCGTATAACCCGACGGCACTGTCTCCGGAAAGAAACGTTACGCCGTCGCCGACGTTCTTGAACGTGATGGTAACGGTATTGTCCTTCCCCCACTTGATCTTATCCGGCTCCGGAGCAAGAGAATGCTGTTCGTCCCCCTGCCCGTAGACAATGCACGCCGCGATCTTTGCCGCGCGCTTGCCGAGCTCATATTTATAGCACGGATGCGCCCAGTCGGGGTCATTCGCCACGAAGCCCTGATCCATCGCGGTGACAATGTACGCATTCGTCATCATCCGGTTCGCGTCAAATTGCGCGGCGCGGATTTCGGGCAATTGCACCCAGTTCTGTTCGCCCATGACGCCGTGGCTGCTGAGCTGCACGTTGATGAACGGGAAGCAGAGCCCCCACGCGTGGCGGTAGGCGCTGACGGTCTCTTTAAGATTCCTCGCATAGACCTTATACTGGTCCCCGCCGCTCTCGCTCTCGCCCTGGTAGAAGATCATTCCGGTGATCTTATTGCGCGTAAACGGGTGCAGAAGCGTATTGTAGAATCCGCTCACCGGAACCGCCGCTCCGACTTTAAAACCGAGCTTTTCGGCGGTGGCGTTAGGCATAAGTTCGTGAAGCGTCGAACCGCCCGAAGCTGCCTCGACGAGGCCGAGCGGAACGTCAACGGTGCGGCTCAGCTCTTTCCCGAAAAAGTACCCGAGCGCGGAGAAAGGCAGGACCTGAGATAGCGTCGTTCTGCTCCAGGAAGTCTCTCCGATGACGTCCTCCTGCGGCTGCGTAACATCCACTTTTCCGCTTTCATGCGCATCCATCACCGACTGGCGCGTCTGTGTATAAATACGGATCGCATCGTCTTTATGGATCTCTTTCCTGTAATCCGGATATTTTACAGATGTGAAACCATACGTTAATTCGGCGTTTGACTGGCCTGAGATCACCCAAACGTCACCGATGAGGATATCGTCGAAGCTCTTTACGGCTCCGTTTTTTGTATGAAGTTCGAGCGTCTGCTCCTCGCGCGTTGCTTCGTGAGAGGAGAAAGACATTTCCCAGCCTCCGTTTTCATCAACGACCGCGTAACGCTCCTCGCCCATAAAACTGCCGTAGATCACGCCGCCCGTCTTCTCCGCGTGGCCGAAAACGTTGAAATAAGAATTTCGTTGTACGACCATATGCGACGAGATCGTGCCGTTTACGGTAAACTCAAAATCCTCACCGCTGTCGGAAGGCTCCGGCTGCGGCTTAAGCGGCTTCGGGGCAATATTCGTTTTAGGCAGTTTGAGGTCCGGGTCGCTTTTCGCGCCGTTACAGCCGGCAGCGGCCAGAACGGTCAATACCGCAGCAATCATTACGGCAATGATCGCCGCCCTTTTTAACCCGAATTTTCCGCCGTCAATTTTTTTCGTATTTTTCGCGTCTGTTTTTTTCAAATTCGTCATTCCCTTTCTGAATCCGGTTTGCGTATGATGCGTGGATCATTTCTTTTTCTTCTTCACGCCAACTATGATAGCGACAACGGCGCATACGGCAACGACCGCGCCTGCAATTATGCCTGTGATAGCGCCTTTCGAAAGGCCCTTCTTCCCTTCACTTTCGCCGCTCTTGTCCTCGCCGCCGTTGTTCGCGGTAGGTTCTGAAACGGGTTCGCCGGTAGCCGGAACGTCAGTCGCAGGAGCATCTGTAGCCGGAACGTCTGTAGCCGGAATTTCCGTTGCCTCCTCTGTAGGCGCAGCGGTCGGTTTTTCCGTGGGTTCCGCGGTCGGACCCGGCGTCGGAAGTTCTATGGCATGCTCGGTGCCGTCGAGCAGCAGTATCTCGGAGTACGGGAACCAGTTTTCTTCCTCGGTATCATCGAAATAGAACAGCGCGTCAAAAGCGACGTTGTCAATAGTTCCGCCCCATGCGCCTATCGGATCGTCTTCCGCTACCATATAGATCACATATTTTCCGGGAGGCAATATGACGCCGAAATTCATGACGATATTGATGTTGTCAGCGTGCTGCTCTTCAAGGAAGGTACCGAGCGGCGTCCCTTCGACCGTCGTGTCGTAGTCATTGTTCCACGCGTAGATCGTCGCTTCGAGATTCGAGTTTTCCTGCGCGTTCCACGTCGGAGCGGCACTCAGCACGTATCCGTAGAACGATTTTCCCTCCGGCACGGTAAATTCTATTGCCGAACTGTAATGATTAACGAAGTTCTGAGGATCGGAGCCTCTGGGGCTCACAACGTATTTAACCGGAGAAATCCTGGTCTCGTCGATCAGGGTAACTTTTCCTGCTTTTTCGTCCTCGGCAAAAGCGTTTGCTTCGTCAACGGTCTTGAAGAATGCCACGTAGGAGTAATCCATCCATTCGATCGAGTTAAGGTCAATGCGGAAGAATACTACTTTCTGGGCTTCTTCGTCGAAGCATGCGAAGCCGTTCTTGCTGAAATCGTATACCAGATATTTCCATTCGGTTCCGGATTCGGGGAATTCCTGGTCAATATACGTGCCAGGCTCTCCTGCCCCGATCGCCGCGGTTGTGAAGAAGAACTGTCCTACTCCGCCTGCAGAGCGATATTTGAGCAGCAGTACGGGATGATCGAGCGTCGGTCCCCAGCCGTTTTCCGGAAAGAAATATGCATCGGACGTGCCTTCGTCGCCAACGATATGAAGGTATTTTACGCCATCCGACGTTTCGAGGCTGCCGACACAGTTGGTCGCAGCGTAGTCATCAACATATGTTTTGTAGAAGTCGGGGAGGGCAACGCTTTCCGTTCCTGCTCCGGCTCCCGCTTCTTCGGCGAATGCTGCACCTGCGCACGTCACGAACAGTGCCAGCGTCAACAAAAATGCAAAGATTTTTTTCATATTGCTTCCTCCTTATATTGAGCGCGCAACGGTCTTGCTTCGCCCGCGCAATTTAAAATCCACTAAAATTGTAGCATTTTTTGATGGCGGTTTCAACTTTTTTGACTGAGGTGTGCGGCCGTGATGCTGCCGTACGCATTGCTCATTTATACGGCCGCAAATAATGAAAAGAAGGAATGCGGCCGTGCGACCAACCTCACCAATACGGCCGCAATTGAAAAAAGACAGAGTTGCGGCCGTGTTTTTCGCTCATTTATACGGCCGCAAAAGGGGAAAAGGACGAATGCGGCCGTGCGACCAACCTCAACGATACGGCCGCAATTGGAAAAAGGCAGAGTTGCGGCCGTGTTTTTCGCTCATTTATACGGCCGCAAATAGTGAAAAGAAGGAATGCGGCCGTGCGACCAACTTCACCAATA
>JAFWQX010000163.1 GCA_017508875.1 Clostridia bacterium
CTGTTCGATAAATCTGTTTGTGCCCGCGGAAACAGAATAAATAAGCGCAATTCCGATTATTCCGATGCTGCCTGCGAACGAGGTAAGGATCGTTCTGCCTTTCTTTGAAAGCAGGTTTTTAACAGAAAGCATCATAGACGTAAGCAGAGACATTGATGGCTTCTTTTTATTTCCCGCGCTTCTGCCTTTATGCTCTTTCCCAGATCCCGTCTCGCCTGAAGGTCCGGTTTCTTCTAAAATATAGCTCTCTTTTAAAACGTTCAGTTCCTCATCTGTCACTGGTGAAGAATCATTTACGATCCTGCCGTCGATCATCCTGATTATTCTCGTGGCATATTTTTCCGCGAGCTCAGGGTTATGTGTGACCATTATGACCAGATGATCCTCAGATGCCTTCTTAAGCATCTCCATGATCTGTACGCTCGTTTCGGTGTCAAGCGCTCCCGTAGGTTCGTCGGCAAGAACAATGTCCGGATCGTTTATCAGCGCTCTCGCTATAGCGACCCTTTGTGCCTGGCCACCGGACAACTGCGCCGGTTTCTTTTTGATCTGGTCTCCAAGCCCTACGTCTTCGAGTGCTTTTACCGCCGCTTTTTTGCGCGCGGCGTTTGGCACGCCCGAGAGAGTCAATGCAAGTTCAACGTTTCTCAGCACGTTCTGATGAGGAATAAGATAATAGTTCTGAAAGACGAATCCGATAGTGTGGTTCCGGTACGTATCCCAGTCTCTTGCGGAATATTGTTTAGTGCTTCTGCCGTTAATAACAAGGTCGCCTTCCGTATAATGATCCAGCCCGCCTATAATATTGAGCAGCGTTGTTTTACCGCACCCGGAAGGGCCGAGGATCGCTACAAATTCTTTCTCTCTGAACCTGAGATCGATACCTTTTAAAGCCTCGACTTTTCCGCCTCCGGTGGGATAATCTTTTTTTATTCCGTATAATTCAAGCATACCGGTTACCTCCTGTGCGGCTTCAAGGCGAAACATCAAAAGGCAGTTTTCCCCCGATGCCGCAACGGACGTATTTTATGCATTGTACGCGATTCTGTCAATATTATTCGGCCGCGCCTCGTTTTCCCGCTTTTTCCTCAATACTGTGCCCAGTTATTAAATATTTCTTCGGCTTCAGGCAACGACGCATCGTCTTTTACAAATTCCAGCGCTTCAGAATAAACTATCAGCTCCGGATCGAGTCCGGCAATATCTTCCTGAGAAATCGATCCTCCGTTTGAATAAAACCTGCGGAACACCACCTTCTCTATAAGCGGCTTTGTCACCTCTCCGGGTTTTAGCGGGATCATGTAATAATAGAATCCGTCCGGTCTCAGGATCCAGTCCGCTCCGATCTCGAGCGGCTCTGTCATTTTTACAAGCTTTTCTTCGGAGAATACCAGCCTGGCCCTTACAGTACACGTAAGATTCCCGGTGTTCTCTATCTTAACTACTTTAACGACCGGTTCACCGGGGTAGGGCGGCGAAGTCCGCGGTGGAAATGTCTCTTCTATTTCTATTTCAGTTTCGCCCACTGTCAAAACGTTGTTCACGTCATCCCGGTCTTTAAGATATGCAAGTGTTATCCCTGTACTGACAATTACCACGGTCAGTACGGCACAGATTATCATCATCACAAACGGCACGAATAATTCATGCTTCTTTTTCATTCTTCCCACGCCCCTTTAATATAGTTTTCATAGCCAAAGATAACTCTTTCCGCCATTGGCCGCTCTTCGGCTATATGCTTCTCCTGCAGCCCGAACGCACTTACCGGAACTTCAATTTCGGATGCATATACAAGCTCTCCCTCCAGCAGATTTACAAACTCAATATCTGAAAACAGCGGTTTTGACGATTCTCCCGGCTCAAGTATTTTCTCGATGTAGCCAAACACATAATATACGCGCTTTATTCCGTCATTCCCGCCCGTAGTATAACTTTCTATCAGGTTCCAGCTGCTGTCCGGTATGAAAGAAAACAGTTCCTGTTCAGCGGACGGAATGATCATTTTTGTCTCTCCGCTAACCGTTGCCACCCTTTTTACCGGTATTCCGACTTTCATATATGCTATCATCGGTACGCTGCCTGTATTCGTCACTTTCGGGTCTTTCGGCACTTTCGATTTTGGATTCAGCACTGCTCCCGGGCTGAATCCGGGCTCGTCAAGTTCGATCGAAAGTGTCCCCGGAACGATCGTGTTTTCCGCCGTTTCTGCGTCAGTCATAAAAGCGACAGTTCCTGCGACGGACAACGATACCACGGCTGCAGCAGCCGCAAGTAAGGCAATACAGACCTGGATCCTTCTGTAGCCGCGCGCCTTGTTTTTAACCTTTGCCGTGCTGTTTTCACGCTTCTTCCACGCAACTATCCGGTGAACGATGATCAGGATAATACATAATGCGGCAGCTGCACTCATGCACCATACGTATATTCCGGTGTCATTGTCACCTGTCTGAGGTACCGGTTCGCGGTCGCTGCCTTTTGCATAAAATATCCAGTCAACGTCGCCGGCAAGATCCTGAAATTCATTGCCCGCATCAGGCGACAATTTCAGTTCGACGGTGATAGCTTTTCCGTGTCCTGCGTCAACGACTCCGAGGCTGATCCCGCGCCCGTACAGTTCTTCAAAGTCTGCCTTTCGCTCCTCTTCCGCGCCTTCCATAGCGATTCTGACATCCGCGCCTCCCTCCTTCTGCCACAAAGGACCGTCATACACCGTTTCCCCGCCTACAGCGATTTCAATATCCGTAAACTCGGTAAGAAGCTTAAATAACAGCTCGTCATTGCCTCCCGCCGAACATTCAGCCTTCAGGAATATCTCCGTGCTTTCATCGTGAGAATTGCCCACACTGATGTTCTGAATTACCGTCTGCCCGGGAAGCAGATCTTTAAAAGTGGAAAACAGATCGCTGTTATCGCCGAAATCGAATCCTCCCGCGGAGCCGTTAAACGTTACGTCTGATTCGTTGCCCTCCCCGGATGAAGGACGCTCGCCGTATTCAATATTAAGTTCTTCGTTTGTCCTGCCCCAGATCGACACTCCCCCGGCGGCAGCCTGGACCGCCTCCATTGCCACCGTAATGCAGCCCGGCCTTCCGGAAAAAACGTTGTTTATATTCGGCCCGTTCAGGGAAAACGACCTGATCAGCGGAGCCGATACGTCTCCCGGAGCGAGCACGGAAGTACAGTAGTAATAACCGCTTTCATTGTCATAAAGCCAGTCCTCTTCATTGATCTCGTAACTTAACTGCTCCGGCACTGTTTCTTCGCCGCTGTCAGTCCACGTTCCGGTAAGCCTGACTCTCACTATCGCGTCGGATCCGCCCGTATTTTTAACAGATACGACCTTACTCACGGTGTCACCGGGCATCGTCACCGTATTCTGCTCATATATATCTATTATCTCCGCGCTGAGATTTCCGACCGAAACGGTGTTTGTAGTTCTGTCTTCCCTGTACCAATCGGCTGCAGCCAGAAAACCGCATACAGCGAAAGAACACGTCAACATTATCAAAATGATAATATATACTTTTCTCATGGTCTATTTTCCTCCTGGATAAACTCAATTTTCCCTGCGCCCCACCGTTTCCGCCCGGCCAAAGAAACATGCGCTGCACGAGATCCGGCAGTACCGGCGCGGCATAAGTACCCGCCGCACCGGCCATTATCACTTTACCGTACTCAATTTGTAGAATCGTAGTTGTGAACGATAGTGCCCGCGCTTATTTCGCTGTCAAGCGCGCTGAATGCCGCCGCGGCATTTTCAAAGTTTTTAGCCTGTATCGCTTCTACGGTCACGTCGATCTTGAACGCTCCTGCCGCGTCAAGCTGTATCTGTGACCAGTCCGTGGGGACAACGACGTTAGTGAACAGCGCCACGTTTTCGCCTTCCGCGAGCACGCTATTATAGGTGTAGCAGTACTCTCCCGCTTTCCCTGTCGCCACTTCTGTAAAAGCCGGATTGACCATAGGAAGCGCGGCGATATCGGCCAACGAATACGATTCTCCGGGCACTACGACCGTACCGTTTTTCTGCGCATCAGCGTCGTACGTAGAATCGAATCTGATCATACTTCTGATGAGCGCAAGCCTTTCGGAATCGGTGATCACTTTCCCGACTGAATCTTTAAAAACTATGCGTGCGCGAACGTAGCTGTCGTTCTTAACGCCTTTGATCACGGGATCTTTTTCAAACGTATCTCCGGGGACAACGTTTTCCCCGCCTTCTCCGGCGTCCCAGTTCTTTTCTTCGAGGGCAACGTCGAGCGTTCCGACCGTGAACGTGTTTTCCTTGTCCTCCCAGTCTGTCATGTAAGCCATTGTCCCGCCGATACACAGCGCGGCAATAAGACCTAACGTCAGAATTCCAATGATGATTTTTTCGCTCCTTTTCATAATGAGCCTCCTTAAATATTATTTTCTGCTGCAATTGCAGTCAGATCTGATTGATTTGCCGCATTTTTGCGGCGCCTGCCCGTTATAATATCGGCCAGTATCACTATGATAAATATTGCCGCAGCGGAAGAGATCACCGCTATCTTCCCCCTCGCACTACCTAACTTTGCCGCAAGCTTTCCGAGCCCCGGAATACAGATCTTCTGGACTCCTCTGACAGCGCTGTACGGAACCGGCGCGTCCTCGAGCTTCCCGGCTATCCCTTTGGTAATAAGGAATTTCCCGCCCTCGTCGTTTTTAATCACTTTATGTGTGACGAGGCTGCCTCCCGCAAGATAAGTTATATTCTCCCCCTCAGAAACCGCTTCGGGACGCTTCGGGACTACAACTATAAGGCTGCCAACGGGCAATTCCGGTTCCATCGATGATGATAGTACGCACATGTATCTGACACCCGCGGCCTGCGTGCATATGATCAGCAAAAGTACGAGCGGGATCATAAACGCTAAACCTCTAAGCATCGCGCGGGCAATTATTTTTATTATTTTTGCTTGCCTTTTTCCGTAAATTCTCATCTTAAAAACATTCGTATCATGTATTCTTCCGCCGTTATCAATAGCGTCAATAAACTCAGAACACGTTAACGCAGAAAGCGGTGTCCGTAGTCTTTTCCTGATTGACCACGCGGTTAACAAATTGGACCCAAACAGGCGCCGGATTCAGAGTGTTCCTCAAAATCACGTATGCAGTTTCGCCAGTTACGATATTGCCCGGGCTCACCGTTATAGTTTCCAGCTCATAACGCAGCGTCTTAAGTTCGGTGACTTCGTACATCCCGGGTTCAAGCCCGCTTATAGAAAAGCTCTTGGATATGAGCCCCGTCTGCCCCGGATGTTTGTCTTCTTCAGAAAAACTCAGCAGTTTGTAATACGTATTGTTGTGGGCAACGTCCTTGATCCTAAAAATGAACGTTGCATCGCCGTGTGCCGGTATAAATTCTTCGGCATAGATCGATTTTGTTACGATAAAGGAAACGTGATTCATTTCGTTATGAAAACGGACTTCTGTTGTTCTTCCGGGCTCAACGGTCACTCCCGCCGGAGGCTGCCCTTTATATCTCGCAGGGACAACTTCAGTGATGATATAATTGCCCGGCACCAGTCCGCTCAGCATCGCCACGAAAGTCTGTTTCCCGTCGATGATCTGAATGCTGTCCTCATCCGGCTCTATCGTATATTTCCGCCCGCCGTATCCCTCGACAATAAACTTTATCCCGTCGAACCGGTCGTCATCGGACGTCTTAATTATTTTGATCGCACCTTTTTTTCGAGTGTTATGGACGGAGACGTTTACAGTTTTTTCCGGCTTCACGGTAACGGTCAAAGGATCCGGCTGCTCCCAGATGCTGTCCGCGGGCAATATCTCTCTGAGCGTGTATTTTCCGGGCAGCACGTCTTCCCAGACTGCACTCCCTGAAGAATCAGTAGTTTTACGGACGGCAATATGTTCGTTTTCGGGATCGCTGCCCTTCAGCTCAAACACGAATCCTTCGCCTTCTCCCGTGTCCGAAGTCTTTACCACTTTCACCGTGCCTTTGCGCGGCTCGTTGTAGTAATCGAGCACGGCAGTGCTTTCTCCGCCGCTGTTTCCGCCAACGTTTCCGAGCGCTATCATATGGCCCGAATAGCTTTTACCGTCAAACGACGCCGCTTCCGCAGCCGCCTTCGAAGCGTCAAATTTCCAGATAAGACTCCCGCTGCGGTACGTACGGTAGAAGAAGACCTCCGTGACCGCCGAAACGCCTCCGGAATATGCTGTCAACGCCGCGTTATACGTATCATATGCCTGCTCGAGCACTCCCACGTATCTCAGATCAGATCGAATATTGCCTGCCCCCGCGCCGATTATAAACTGAGTCTCGGCAATACCTGACGCGTCAGTATATACCGTCCGGTTATTTGTAAGCCCGTCGCTGCTTTCCCACGAAAAGACGAACGGAATACCCTCTCTGCGCCCGTCTGCAGAAGTTTTATTGATCCTGAGATCGACCTTCTCACCCTCGTCGTCCTGCGTCTTAATGCTCAGATACAACGCGTACGGATCACTGAGTCTTCCGCCCGTGCTCAGCATTGTCTGCTTTGAAGAATCATCAGGCGCAAAAAACACTGCCGCGCCTTCGCCGTTCTGCTCTTCCTCTTTGCGGATCATTATCCTTTTTCCGTCGCTATATCTGGCAGCAGACGTTAAGGAAAACGTATTGCCGCTGAAACTAAAGGATACGTCCGGAAGCCTCGCTCCGTTTTCATCTGTGACATAATAATTGCCCGGAGGCAGAGTGATCCTGCTGTAAACGCTGGTTTTATACACTCCGGAGCCGTTAGAGGTCTCTTTCAAAGTAAGAACAGTGCTCCAGCCTGACTCGTTGTCCTTTGCAAATGAGGGCACGGCAGTTGCGTTCTTTATAACGTTAAGCAGATAATCGTAGCATTTTTCAGCAGGCTTGCCTTTAATGATACTGTAATAATTGTCCGCTTCAACCTGCCCAGATGAGACGCGCATACCGGCATCTGTCCGGATTCCCTGCTGATATTCCCAGATTATACATTGCGTTGCCATCCAGAAATCCGCGCCGTACGTTCCTTCAACAGGCCCGGGACCTCCCAGACGCATCGTTTTTTCGTTGAAGCCGTAAATTGACGCGTATGCGATCCCCTTCCTGGCGCTTTCCGGCAGGTTTTCGTAATATGACGAGAAACTTTCGCCGTTATTAAGATCCGCCTTGTATTCAGCCCCGGAACTGAATGAAAGCCCGGACGCGAGGCAGTACGCCGTCTGCTCTTCTCCGGTGCGAAGATCCGCCAGATAATACAATTTCTGACGGCTCCCTCCGGCTTTATACCTGACCTCTGTGATAACGCCGCCGGGTCCGTAAATGTTAACGTAGTACCCGCTTTTTTTATAATACTCTGCGCCTCCGAAGCCGGTAAACTGCGCGAGCCTGCTTACATACGCTGAAGCCTGAGCGACGGCCGGTATATTGACCGCCATTATCAGCATAATCAATGCCGCAGCAGCGCATAAAACCTTAATTGTCCTGATTTTTCCGGACAAACCTACTGTTCTCTGTTTCATTTCTGGTTCCCCTGTCCTTTTTATTTTTACCGGTCGCCCGGCAAATATTTCATATTAGGTGTTAGGCTGTCAGCTTCGCTAACGTGCCGTTTCCAGCGCACAATACATGGCAGCTTCGCTAACGTGCCGTTTCCAGCGCACAATACATGTCTGCTTCGCTAACGTGCCGTTTCCAGCGCACAATACAGCCTCGCGTCGCCGGCGGATGCCTCGTACCGGAGCACGGTCAATATCCGTTCTCTCACGTCCGGCTCTTCCGAGAGCGCTTTAATAAAACCGAAGAGCATTTTCAGCTCGTTTCTGTATTTCTTATCTTCCCCGGCGCAGCAGCAAAGCTGCAGAAGCATCCGCCCGAACATGGCCCCGCTTTCAGCGCTGTTCAATTCTCCGAAAAACGATTCTTTACGCTTTATCATAAACTGCCAGACGGGTATCATATCCGGCTCGCTGTCGTTTAAATTTCCGGCAATTACCGTCCTCGAGAGCATCCTCAGCGCTTCGGACGCCTCACGGACATTGCCCGTTCTGAATGCGCAGCAGATTATCTGGCAGAAAGTCAGCACTTCGCTGTATTTCCCATACGTTATGCGCATATATTCAAACCATTCCGATATTTCAAAGCAGTCGCCTGAACTGCTGCCTTTCAACAGCCCCCGAAGCTCCGCACGCACGTCGCCGGAAAGGAAAAACACGCTCTTCCAGATCGCAGTCCCGAGCGGCAGATCCGGGTCGTCTTCGGTGTTTTCCGCAAGATATTCTGCCAATACCGAGGCCGTGCGGCCAAGTTCACGTATAAATCCGCGCTGCCTTCTGTTCATTTTTTCCTCCGGTCTGATCAGCTGATAAGCCTCTGCAGGATCTCTTCGTATTGCTCGCTGGGAGCTTCCTCGGGGACAGGCTTAACGTCCTCCATCCTGTTCTTGCGGCGGATACGTTCTTCGCTTCTGAACACTTCTCCGAGGTATTTGTCCTTTCCGACGATCTTGAAAAGTTTTTCCCTGTCTGCGTCAGAATTCGTATAATCCCACGCCACGAAACGGACTTTCGAATAAATGATCTTTCCGCTCTGGGCCAGGGCAAGATAGTAATTTCTGAGCGCTTCCATGTCTTCGACGTTTGAGTCGGGTGTGGCAACTACGTAGCTGCAGAATTCCATAAGCGTGTTGATAAGTGTGTCGTCGTCGCCCCGTTCGACGCTCACGAGGGTCAGATCAAAATTAGTCAGGCTCCAGTCGACAAACCGCCGGACGTCTTCTGCCATGCGAAGCGGCAGCTCCAGGCTTTTTTTAAAAGTCCCCATATAAAGCCTTTTGCCTTCGCCCGAAGCCTTAAGCAGCCCTTTCTCTACCCAGTCGTTTACGCCGTGCAGATACATCGATTTATGGTCAAAAACGTAAGGATATATCTGTTTCTCAGCCACTTTATTCACGTCAAAGTATTGTCCGGTCAGATAATACTCAAGGTTCCTGCGCCCGCGCTCGCTGAGCGCAAACACGCCCGTCTTCAGCCCTATTTCCGCCGACGCAAACCCGATCTCGCTGACGAAACACGGATTGCTTTCGACCATCACGCACGACCTCCTGAAATTCATCGCGTCACTGATTATTCTATGCGCCCCGGAATTATTCTCAGCAGGTTTTTCCCTGCTTTCCTCCACCTTCCGCTCAGCTTTTTCACCGCGCTTTAGCAGTGATATGATCGACGACGCGCTTTTCTTCTTTTCACTCTTCCCTGTTTCCGTATTGAGAAAAGCCCTGGCCGCTTCGATGACCGAAGAAACGTTAACAAATCTGAGCCCCGGATCCGGTCCGGTGCAGCCGGCAATAAATTCTCCCGCAAATCCTTTTAGAGCGTATGCGGATGGATAGTCCTCTCGGCCCGTAAGCATATATCCGGCAAGTACTCCGATGGAATAAATATCGCTCTGTACGCACGCTCTCCCGAACAGCACTTCCGGGGCGGTATAGTAAGGACTTCCGAGTCTGAGCGTTTTCTTTGACTTTTCCCCGCCGTTTTTCCCGCTTCCGCCGCGGTCGCCTCCGGATCCGCTCTGAGCTTCGTCCGCTGCGACAGGCCTCGCAGATTCGAGATCGACCAGACATACGTCAAAAGGACGCATACAAGAACCGTTATCCCTGAGTATCACATTTGAAGGCTTCAGGTCGAGATAGACCATCGCGCCTTCCTTCCGCCAGTGGAGGAACGACAGCGCTTCACATAGCTTGATTATTATCTCCGCGGTATCTTTTACGTCGAAAGGCCCGCTGTTATACACGTGATCTGCTATACTTATGCCGCTTATCCATTCCGTTACTATATATCTCCCGTTTTCGTCTTCAAACGATTCTATCAGCGCAGGAACGTACGGACAGACAACACTGCCCAGATTGCGTTTTTCATCATCGTACGACACGTCACCCGGCTCGAAACGTTTCAGGAAGTATTGATGTTTATTCATATCGATAACTCTGAACGCTCTGTTTTCGGACAGTGTTTCCACGATATTGTATTTTCCGCCTGTGAACCCTTCCATGTCTTCCTCCGCCGTTATCAAGTTTAAATGTTTCTGTGCAGTTTTATTATCGTTAACGGGACAGCCTGTTTGATCAGGGGGACGCGCCGGATCGTTTCGGTCGACGTCATCTTTTTGTTTTTTCAGGCTGCCCGCCAGCGCCCTTCGGAGGTGCTTCTCGCAGGAGGGTCGGTCAATTTCCGCTTCAGCTTTTCCCCCTCGGGACCCGGATTCTATCACGGCGCGGTCAATGCACGCTCATTTTTTTCAATATTTCCGAAAGTGTTTTTGGCGGGTAAATTCCCGGATGGCAAAATCGATTTAAAAGAAAAACAGCGCCGTTATTTTTGATTCTGGCGGCGCGTCAATTTTTTGTTCAATTGCACGGGTGAAAAATATTACCGGAAAATCCGCCGTCTCTCAAAAGCGGCGCCGATTCGCGGAAAAAGGCAGTGAAAAAGGCATAAAAAAAGCGGGGCCGCTCAAGGCTCCGCTTTGTCCGTATCAAAAAACCGAAAGAGTCGGTCGTAATTACGTTATGCTGCAACGAAAGGAAGTATTTCGCTTAACAGTTCATTCATTTCCTGCATAGAGAAATCAAGAATATCCTTATACTCAGGAAGCGTGCCGTCCGCAGCGTAGCTAAGCGTGAGTTTAAACTGAACAGGCTCTTCGTTCCAGCCGTCAACGTAATCATTCTCGCCGTGATCATCTTCATCGTCGAAATAGTAGTCACCGATCGGCTCGTCATCGCCGTACATCCCGGCCGGAGACGCTTCGAAGAAAGGAAGAGCGAAGATCGATCCGATCATCCCGCCGTTCATTCCTTCATTGGTGAAATTAAACGTCGCAGAGAAAGACTTTATCGAATTATCAGCAGCGCGCTCGATATCATAATCAAACTTAAGGACCTGCTGGTCGAAAGCTCTAAAAACGACCGTTTTAGTGCCGCGGTTGATCTCAAGATCCAAAAAAGATTCTCCGTCAACTGTCACGCTGACCGTTTCAACAGTATTCAGATCAGAGATCAGTAATTTGACGTTATGCTGCTCCCCGTCGACCGTCCCTTTAACAGTGTATTCAACAGTCGAATCAGTTCTGATTACGTCAATATCGAACACGGCCTTACTGTCTTCTTCTCCGTCAGGATCGGCCTCAAACCTTCCGCCGAGGAATGCGTCAGTCTTTACGTCCGTGTAGATGCTGCCGCTAAACATGACTCTGTTTTTATCCTCTTCGCTAAGACCAAGATCGAATATACCGTCATCGCCCGCGGTATTGAGCAGATCTTTGAATAAGGATGCGATCTTATCCACAACGGTCTGCAGCTGGCTGCCGGTCATCGAAAGGTCAACGACATTGACCTTAACGTTTCCGCCTGCGAGGTCAACATTTTTCCCGTATTCTGCTTTCAGCGTAGAATTTTCTTTAATTATGTCTGCGAGATTGTCCGAAAAATCCGCGAGCTCGTCGGCGTCAATTATTTGCCCGAGCGTATCGATCAGCTGCTGCTCTTCCTCTTTCGTTATGGACGCGATGTTATCGCCCTCGGTCCCGAATATCGATTTCGGGAATTTCTCTTTTAACTTTCCGAGGTCAATGCCGATCTTTTTACCCGATCCGGCGTCAATGACGATCTGCTTATCCATATAATATCCGTTTACGGTCTGCGTCTCGCCTGCGCTCGTAATTTCCATCCTGGCTGAGAACAGACCGGTCGTGAGCATATTTCCGACTTCGTCCAAAGAGGATTTGTCTTCGAAATTTTTTACAGATGCAGTCATAGCGGAAGAAATTATATCTTCCGGCGCCTTCTTTTTCGTGGCGCATCCGCTGAGCACCATGACGCACAACAGCGAGAAGACCATGACGAGGCTTATTGCTTTTAACAAAATTCTGCGTTTCATTTCAATAACTCCTTTCTGATGCATTCGCCGCGCATTCCGATATGCGGGGCGGGATCACTTGAACCACACGAACTGAGCGAACAATATAAACAGCAAATAAACTACAGCAAATATTGCCGCCACCGCCAGTGCGGCGCCAAGTACGCCTAAAACCATATACAACGTCTGCTTTTTAGAAAGCTTTGACATCTCGGCGCGGTTATGTTCCACCTGCTCGTCCGAAGGACTTTCCTCCCCGGTATCGCGCCTTGAAAACCCGCCGTGCCACGGCATACCGTCAACGTTCATGTTGGCGATCACTCTGCCGTCGTCTTCAAATTTTTCTTTACGCTTCGACATTTTGCTTTACATAAATGCTGCAGCGAACTGCTTCAGATCTTTGTCCCGGAAATCAAGCCTTTTTAGCCTTCTTTGCTTTTTTACGCTTTGATTTCTGCTCGGCCTCTTCATCAAGGACAGCCTGCTCATATGCTTTCTCCGCCTGGGCCTGTTCCTCGGCGGTATTGTAAAGATGACAGGCGCAGAAGTGGTTCGGCTCTACCTCTTTGTAAAGAGGATCAACTTTTTCACAAATCTTCATGCATTGACTGCAGCGCGTATGGAATTTGCAGCCTTTGGGCGGATTTGCCGGAGACGGGATACTGCCTTCGAGCACGATGCGGTCCATTTTATAATCGGGATCCGGAACCGGAATTGCCGAGAACAGCGCTTTGGTGTACGGATGCAGCGGATTGCTGAAAACGTGGTCGGTATCGGAATATTCGACGAGATTTCCGAGGTACATAACACCTACCGTATCGGAGATATGCTCTACTACGGAAAGGTCGTGTGATATGAACAGATACGTCAGGTTGAATTCGCGCTGAAGCTGTTTCAGCAGGTTAATGATCTGCGCCTGGATGGACACGTCCAGCGCCGATACGGGTTCGTCGCAAACGATGAAGTCGGGGTTCAGGGCCAGGGCGCGTGCAATGCATATTCTCTGTCTTTGTCCGCCGGAAAATTCGTGAGGATATCTGTCCTTATGGTATTCCTGAAGGCCGCACGCCTTCATTATACGCGTGATATAATCGTCAAATTCTTCTTTGGGAACGATATTGTGTTCGCGCACCGCCTCGCCGATGATCTCGCCGATAGGCATTCTCGGAGAAAGGCTCGAATACGGGTCCTGGAATATTATCTGGATCTTCGGTCTGAGTCTGCGGAGCTCCTCGCGCGACAGCTTGAAAATATCTTCGCCGTTGAACAGCACTTCGCCTTCGGTTTTTTCCTGAAGTCTTAAAAGCGTACGGCCTGCCGTGGACTTTCCGCAGCCGGACTCGCCTACGAGACCCATCGTCGTTCCGCGTTTGATCTTAAAAGAAATGCCGTCGACAGCCTTAACGTTTCCTACCACGATGCGCAGGAAGCTCGACTTGATCGGAAAGTATTTTTTTAAATTATTGACCTCAAGAACGTAATCGTTGTTGTCAATTGTATTCTGATGCTCGTTATTATTGCCCATTTTGCTCTCCCTCTGCCGCGTCATTTTCCTTAATGCCAAGAATCTGTTCAGGCGTAATGATCTGCGGATATCCTAATATTTCGCCCTGGTCAATAAACCGGTAGCAGGACACCACGTGGGTATCGCTGATCTTGATTTCAGGAGGATAAATGTTGTCGCATTTTTCCTTATCGCAGAATTCGCAGCGATCTCTGAAATAGCAGTAGTTCGGCATATTGACGGGGTTGGGAACGCTGCCTTCGATGTTGTAAAGCGCGTCAACCTTCTTTCCGACAACAGGCTTCGATTTCATCAGTCCGATGGTGTACGGATGACATGGATGGTGGAAAATATCCTCGGCAGTTCCTTTTTCAACTACGCGGCCCGCGTACATAACTACGACGTAGTCAGCCATTTCGGCGATAACTCCCAGGTCGTGCGTGATGAGCATTATTGAACTGTTGATCTTGTTTTTAAGGTTTCTGAGAAGGTCAAGGATCTGCGCCTGTATAGTAACGTCCAGAGCCGTCGTTGGTTCGTCGGCAATGATCAGTTTCGGATTGCAGGCAAGTGCGATGGCGATCATCACACGTTGACGCATACCGCCGGAAAGCTCGTGGGGGTACATATTATACACGCCCTCGGCGTTGGCAATTCCGACCATCTGGAGCATCTCCATCGTTCTTTCCTTGATCTGCTCTTTCGTCATTTCTTTATTATGCAGTTCGAGCACTTCGTTGATCTGAACGCCGATCTTAAAGACCGGGTTAAGGCTCGTCATCGGTTCCTGGAAGATCATCGACATTTTATTTCCGCGGATCTCCTGCATGATCGAAGTCGGAGTATTTACTATATTATACGCAGTTCCGTCGTCATTGTTCAGGCGGATCTCGCCGCCGACCACCTGGCCGGTAGGACGCTGCAGCAGCTGCATGAGTGACAAAGACGTAACGCTTTTTCCGCAGCCGGACTCGCCTACGACTCCGACAGTAGAACATTTGGGAATGTTGAACGTGACGCCGTCAACAGCTCTTACGATACCGATATCGGTAAAGAAATAGGTGCAGACGTTGTCAAGTTCTACGACGTTATTCTCGTCTTTCATCTGCGTCATATAAGCAGACGGATCTTTTTTGGAATCGTTTCTTTCCTTTTCGAGCTTCTTCGTGATCTTGCGGTTCTGATGGGAAATGTTGCGCGATTCTTTACCGGATATATAATTTACACTTTTTCTTTTTTTCAGTGCCATGATAACCCTCCCGTCAAATCAACGCTTCATCTTGGGGTCAAACGCGTCGCGGAGACCGTCACCCACGAAGTTGAACGCAATAACAGCAAGACTGATGAGCAGTCCGACAGGCAGCCAGATGTATACGTAACTCTTCATGGCTTCTATATCTGAAACAGAGTTAATAATGTTGCCCCACGTTGCATACGGATGTTTTACACCGAGACCCAGGTAGGAAAGCGTGGATTCCATAAGTATTACGCTGCCGAGACCCATCGTCATCGAAACGATCAGCTGAGGCATAACGTTCGGTACCAGGTGCTTGAATATCCGTCTTCCGGTCTTTAAGCCGGTCGCTTCGGCCGCGGTCATGAACTCCTGCTCGCGCAGGGAAAGGATCTGTCCTCTGACAAGCCTTGCAATTCCGGACCATCCTAAAACGCCCAGAACTCCCATCATCCACAGAAGTCTCTGATAAGGCGCCATCTTCAGTTTATCAAATACCGATGCAATAATGATCATAATAGGCATCGTCGGGATACAGTAGAATATATCGACAAGTCTCATTATCAGCGTATCTACCCAGCCTCCGAAGAAACCTGCGATACCGCCCATAATTACGCCCAGGATCGTTTCAAGGATAACAACGACGAAACCGACGATAAGAGAAATACGTCCGCCGTACATGATCCTGGCAAGAACGTCGTAACCGTCGCCGTCAGTTCCGAGCCAGTGATTCCACGAGGGCTTTTCGTATAATGAATATACTTCAGTGTTTTTAAGATACTGTACGTGGTATCTGATCTCGCCTGCGACCTCTTTCCTCTTTACGGTAAGGTCTTCTTCCTGTAGGACTATATTTCCGTCTTCGTCATACTCATATTCCCTGGTCTCAGGATTCAGCTGCGGAACGTTGTAGGTGAAATTGTATTCTCTTAACCCTTCCGCTTCTATCTTATCGATGATACCGACCATCGTCTTTTTGAAATCGATATCGAAAGTATCCTGGCCTAATTCGTCTCTGGTCGCATATTTGGAAATACCGAACTGGACGTTTCCGGCAGCATCTTCAATAAGCTCTTCGCCTGATTCGTTGACGATCTTATAATCTTTTCCTTCGAAGGTGAATTGTCTTTCTCCGGCTAAAGCATTTAACGCAGAAATACGGAAGTCGTCAGAAATATCCGGAGCGTCCGGAGAAGCTTTGTCAAATACGAGGCTCGTAGCCAGCAGTCCTTCTTTGATCTGATCTTCGGGATAATCGCTGTAGATCTTCGTACCGGAGGATTTAGAACCGTACACAAGCATATATTCGATCCCGCCGATCGTGATGACGGCGTCTTTATCGCCCTTAGCTCTGGAATTCCAGGTATTGATCAGTTCTGCCGCCACTTCATCGTCAAATGTTCCTTCGGCGATAGTTCCGGTAAGATGGTCAATTTTTCCTGCGTAACCTGCGGTTTTAGAAAGCGTATAAAGGTTTTCGTAAATTTTCGTCAATCTGTATTTTTCAGTACCGAGTGAAAATACCTGAGAAGTGGTCCCGTCGCCGTTCTTTTCCATCTCAATAATAAACGAGTCAACGAAATCTTTTCCTCCTGAAACGTCACTTCCGTCGATCACGTATTTGTAAACCGATGAAGGCTCACCGCTGACCGCGTACTCTCTGTCCTGTTTATTCGTTCCGGTGAATTTCTGGAACTGGCTGTACGGATATACCAGAGAGCCGAGGAAAGAAAACGCAAACAGAATGATCAGTATCACAAGTCCGACCATAGCGAGCTTGTTTCTGAAAAAGCGCTTTGCAACAAGGCGTGCCGGGCTCAGAACTTTTACTCGTGCCGCATCGTCAAGCTTCATAGGCTCGTCAGTGCCGGTCTGATTTTTTGCCCTTTCAGCAGCTTCTTTCGCTTTAAGTTTTTCGTTCAACAAATTTATATTGTTATTATCTGCCACGCTTATCACCTCAATTCACTCGTACGCGCGGGTCAACGACCGCATATAACACGTCCGCTATCAGGTTTCCAAGAAGAGTAAGCACGGACATAAGCGACAGATAAAACATCGTAAACGGAATATCTCCTCCGACCATCGACTGGTAACTGACGTATCCGATACCTTCGATAGAGAACAGAGTTTCCGTGATCATTGCTCCTGAGAAGAGCCCCGGAAGTGTTCCGCCGAGCAGCGTAACGACCGGAATAAGTGTATTTCTGAAAGCATGGAGCCCGATAACCTTACTCTCGGAGAGACCTTTTGCTCTTGCGGTCCTGATATAATCTGCATTCAGAACTTCGAGCATATTCGTACGGGTGTAACGCATAAGACCGCCGATGCTTAAAAAAATCAAAGTCAGTGCAGGCAGGAAGAAGTGTTTTGCAAGATCAAGAAAATTCTCCCAGCCGGTAGCGGTAGAGGCAATGAAATTCCGGCTGTGCATACCGCCTATATCAAACCATTTCAGACGAATGGCAAATATCAATTTAAATACTGTCGCTATAAAGAAAGTCGGCAATGATATACCCACAAGCGAAATAACAGTTACAGTATAGTCAGTTATGCTGTACTGCTTCCTTGCGGCAATAACTCCGAGCGGAATTGCGATAATAATCTCAAAAATAAAAGAAATTAATCCAAGTATAAAGCTGTTCCAGATAACTTTTGAAAATTTTTCGGTACAGGGCATATTCCATTTCCAGCTGTCGCCGAATTTACCCTGCAAAGCTTTCCCCAGCCAGGTGAAATAACCTGCGACCAGGCCCTTATTCATTCCATAGTCAGCATTAAGCTGTTCCAACCATTCCTGATATGTTTTTCCGCCCATTTTGGAAGTTGCAGCCGCCAGTTCTCTTGCCGTTGTCTCCACATAACTCGAAGGCAGGTTGTAAATAAGCGTATATATCAGAAACATTGCAAAGAAAAAAATTACGACACAGAGCAGTAACCTTTTTACAATAAACTTACCCATAAATTGCTCCTTAGATACGACAGTTTCGGCAAGCGCCCGCTAAGGCGCTTGCCGAAACGTTGAAACAAAACCTATAAATTAGTTAGCAGATTTCATTTCAAGATTTTGAATGTCATTCATCCAGCCCCAGAAAGTCGTGATATCCGGAGTAAGAGTATCAAGATTGATTCTCTCAGTACTGAAGATGACAGCATTCTGTCTCTGGTAGGTCGGGATCTCAACGCCCCAATCCATGATGATGTCAAGGCACTGCTTATACACGCCTTTTCTGTAAGCGTGGTCAGCGCTCTTTCTGGCCTTCATGATAAGATCGTCGAGCTGAGCATCCTGGATCCTGTAGTGGTTGGATTCAGAAGAATTCGGTAAACCAACAACGTTGGAGCTGTGGTATACCTGATACATATCAGGGTCAACAGCTGCGCCCCATGCAGCGGTCCAGAAATTCTGAGTACCTGCATCAAGTGCATCCCAAAGAACGTTGGAGTCGCTCGGGTCATTGATCTCAAGATCAAGACCGATGGATTTGAGCTGTTCTTTCGTATCGGAAAGGATACCGTAAGCGGGGTGATCGCCCTTGCCGTCGCCGGGAACGATTACTTCGTAAGTGAGTTTAGCGCCTTCGGGAGCAGCGGTGAATTTACCGCTAGCTTCGTCAAAGGTGTAGCCTGCAGCCTTCAGATAGCCGATAGCGGCGGTCTTTGCGGCAGCGATCTTTTCGTCGAGGGACATGGTAGCAGTGTAGATCTGCTTTCCGTCAACGTCTTTGGAGTAAGCAAGCTCATATCCTTCGTCATTCGGCTTCGGAGCAGCCCATGAAGTATTGGAAATAGGATACTGGATGACTGCAGCTCTCTCACCGTAGTAAGACTGGATGCTCTTATCTCTGTTAACAGCGAAGAGGGTAGCGAATGCTTTACGAAGGTTCTTGGAAGCAGCGCTGTCAGGTTCGCCTTTAACGCATACTGTAGTAGCGTTAGCGCCGATATAGCCGTAACCGAGGTTATCAACGGTATTGGTGGTAATGATGTTACCGGTGATCTCGCCGTTGCTGTTAGCTTTCTTAATAGCGGTTACAGCAGTGTCGTTGAAGGAAGGATCAGTTACGTCGAACAGGCCGGAAGTAACGCCCGGAACCTTATCGGCATCGTCAGTTTCCTGGAACTTGATGAATCTGATCTTCGGAGTGCCTAAGTAGTAGTTCTCGCTTCTTTCGAAGAGAACAACACCGTTTTCATAGGACTTGAAGGTGTAAGCACCGGCGCCCATAGGAGCGGAGGTCTTAGCTTTAACAGAAGTAAGGTCACCTTTCGGGAAACCGAAGGAGTTATTCGCAACGTCAAGTTTGGAAGCATCGCCATAGTAGTGAAGCGGAGAAACGGTAATGCCAAGCTGGTAAATAGCAACGGCGTCGAATTCGCTCATCTTGATGTTAAGCTCGTAATCGTTGACCTTAACGATACCGGAGATGTTTGCAGCGGACTCACCGACCGGAACAGCTTTTGCAAGTTCGTTAGCTTTATCGGCAAGTTCTTTTTCAACGAAAGAAGCGAAAGGCGAGTTAGCAGCTTCTGCTTCGATTCCTGCGGGATCGTCGCCGTAAGCGGCGTGGATCGCATCAGCGTAATCCTGAGTGGTCGGGAAGCTGTTTACAAGGTCAAAGTTCTTTCCGTCGCTGGTCGTAAATGTGCCGTCTTCGCCCTTAGCGCCGAAGCCCCACATTCTCATACCGAAAGCGACGTGAAGCTTCTCGTTATTTTTGAGCTCGTCTTCAGTGATTCCAAAACGGGCCTCAGCGTATGACGTATAGTTCGCCATAACGTAGTCCGTTATATCCTGTCCGAGGTCAACGAGAGCTTTGTCGAAAGCAGCCCAGTAAGCATCGCGCTGTTCAGCAGTGTAAAGATCGGAAGTTCCTTCACGTCCGTCTTTGATAATAAGGCTCGAAACGGTAGCCATGTTAGCGCGGTATTCTGCCATACCTACGATCGGAAGAGTGGAGAACGTCGTTGATCCGGTGTAAGCGGGATCGCAGTAAACGTAGATCGAGAAGAGTACGTCATCAGCTGTGAGTTCTTTACCGTCACTGAATTTAACGCCTTTTCTGAGCTTAATGTTGTAGTCGACCGTTCCGTCGTTGTTGATGGTTTCGGTAACGTCAGAAAGTCCGGTGTAGGTGTATTCAGTACCGTTGTACATTCTCTTTTCGCCTTCGATGCCTTTGTAGACAACGTTACCTTCACGGTCAGTGGAGATAAGACCGACTGCGGTCATACCTGCAACGTCCTGGTCGTAAGCGGTGGTTGCAAAGAAAGGACTGAATTTTCCGGAAAATCTCGAATAACCGACAACCAGTGTGTCAGGCCCTACGTAAGGGGGTTCTGTGGGATTTCCTGCAGGATCATTCGTTTTGCTGGGATCATCAGTAGCCGGTTTGCAGGCAGCAAATGTGACAGCAACAAGAACGATAGCAAGAACAACAGCTAAAAGTCTTGATAGTTTTTTCACTTAAAATTCCTCCATACCATAATTCTGTATTCTATTTAAACGCACTCGTTAATTTCGGGTGCATCCATAGAATACATTTAGAAATTTTACAGCATAGAATAGGACTTGTCAACAAAAAAATTAGAAAATCAGAAAAAATATTATTCCTGCCGCATTGACACTTTTTTTCTAAAAGAGAAAGATAAAGTGGCAGAAGTGAAGAAAATAATTGACATAATCGCAAAAATTATATCATTTGTTGTCACCGGTCGCGCTTCCTGTCCGGCGGTTTTGAGAATAAATGCCAGTATTATTCCGCATATATTCCAGCCAGAAAGGAGCATAATAATGAACGAACTTTTAGCGAGCCGCTCGTACATCTTATCCTTCTGCTCCCTTGTCGCACGGTGTTCGGTGCCGCGCATGAATTTGTTCAGCGCGTATACGGCAAAGCATAGGTACAGCAGCGGAAATACGCAGAGCGCGAACGGTATCAACGTATAATACTGCGCGGAAAAGCCTTTGTTGCTGTAGAATACGATGGCAACGGCGAATGCGGCGGCGGCTGCGGCGGTCAATACAGTTACCGCGCGTACGGCGTTTTTCACTTCTTCTTCCGGTTTTTCGAACACGAAGTAGGCGCTCTTATAGACCGCCTTCGTCACCATTTTACCTTTTTTATTTTCTTTGTTTTCGAGCCGGTAATCACCGACGTACTTCTTATTTAACATAAACACCACTCTGTGAACCGCTTAACTCTTAACTCTAAACTCTGAACTCTTAACTCCCTAAACTTCATTTGAACTTCTGCGAAGCCGAGTGAATGGCTAAGAATTTTGTTTGACCGAAATGCGAATTAATGAAGGGAACGCATGAGACCCAAAATTCGTGCCATCACTCGGTTCGCCTCTAAACTCTTCTCCCTACTTCCTTCTCTTAAGCTTCCCAAACAGCCCTTTGATCTTACGCCCGACGAAGCAGAAAAACTTCTTTATCCCCGCAAAAATCTTGCCGACGAGCTTAGGCTTTTCCGAACCTCCGCTTTCATTGCCCTCTATCTCATAATCCGGCGGAAGCTCGCCCGCAGCGATCTTCTTCCTGATCCGCCTTGCCACGATCGTATCATAAATAAATACTTTAGCGATCGCCGCGAGCACGTCGCCGATCAGAACGCCGATGAATCCGAACAGGCTGCCGCCGATACCCAGACCGATCAGCACGAGCAGCGGACTGATACCCATCTTATGCCCGACCACGTGAGGCGTTATGAACCAGTTATCAAGCATCTGTATAATGAGCACGCATATGAGCGCCCGGAAACCCATCCACGGATCCTGCACCAGGCTTATCAATATCGTAAAAATTCCGCCGATCCACGGGCCAATGTACGGGATCATATTAGTGATGGCAATGATAGAGGCAAACAGGATGGCAAATTTGATGCCTCCGATCAGGAGGACAATATAAGAAACCAGCAGGATCACCATTGCCTGCAGAAGCTTCCCGGCGAAATACTGGCGGAAGACCATATCGATCTTACGGCCGCCGTCAACGACGTTGTCAGCTCTGCTCTTCTTGAACAGGCCGTACGTTATGCGCGCTGCCGCCGCCTTGGCGTGATCTTTTTCAAGCAGCATGTACACGGAAACCAGCAGGCCCATGAACGCCTTGAAGAGCCCGGAACCCGTTGCCGACAGCAGCTTGGGCAGGAAGCCTGTGATCAGATCGCTGCTGAGAAGGCCCATGAGCCAGTCTTTTATGCCGTTGATGCCGTTCACGATACCCTCGGTGACCACTTCGGGCAGATTGAATTTTCCGCCCTCCACGACGTCAATGTAGAACTGATACACACGCTCCGCCATTGACGGCACCATCTTTGCAAGGGCTCCGATCGATTCTATAAGTTTCGGCACGATCGTTACGATCAGGAACGCGACAACGGCCGTCAGCGTGATATACGCGATTATTATTCCGACGGCGCGTTTTCGTTTCGGCGATTTGATCTTTTTGAGCGGGTGTGCGGTCAGCCAGTCAACGTATACGTTCAGGATATATGCAATTATGAAGCCTACGAGCAGATAGCCGAGGATCGAAACGATCATTTTTCCGGCGTTGCTAACGAAGCCGCGTAAGCCGTTGAAATCGAATACGGCTTTTGCGGAAATAATGAGCAGAAGGCCGATGCCGAACAGAGTGCGGTACGTTCCTTCTGACAGGCGCTTACCCATATGTCTGAAAACGCCGCCGGAGCCTTCGTCAGAACTGTCCGCATTCTCAGAGTTCACGGGTCCGTCAACGACGTTGTCATTTCCGGCGTTACCGGCGCTTCCGGTATTTCCGGTGTTTTCAATTTTTTCGATGTTCTCAACAGCTACGGATTCTTCTGTCTTGCTGATAGTATTGTTATTATCCTTTTCCGCCAAACCGCTCACCCTCTTTCTGAATAAACGTACATAAGCCTTCCGAGAGGCGCACTGTCACCGTTCCGGTAAAACGTCCAGACGTCCAGCGATCCGTCTTCATTATATTGATAATTATCCGCCCATTTGAACCGGACGTCAATAAGTTTTCTCCCCTGTTCGATCCCGAGCAGCTTTTTTGAGAGCCTGAGCATCAATTTATTGCCCTCGACGCGCATATCGCCGCTCCCCGCTCTCGTCCAGCCGGAGCTGCCGTACCTGGACACGTACACTGTATTGCCGTCGGGTTTCTCCAGATTGACCGCAAAATCTATGCCGCCGTACCAGAATGCGGCGCCCGAATCATCGATAAGATTACCGGCGAGCTTTTTATTTCCCCCGTCGTTCCACGCACCGGAAGCGATGAAAAGCGTCATCCAGTTATCCCCGTCTGCCGGCGTTATGTCTTCCGCGGTCTCGGCGTAGAAATATATGTAATTCTTATCTCTCGCGACCTTGAACGTCACAAAATCGTTGCGCCCGGTCTCGTCAATATACTGTATCCCGCCGAATCCGGCGTTTCCGCGATCCGCCGTATCGCCTTCGTAATCGGTATAAACAGCCGTGATCTTTTCGCTGTCCCACTGCCCGAACCCGCCGTCAATATCTATAGTGACGTTTCCGCCCGTTGCCACGCGCCCCTGCGTGCCCTTATACAGCCGGATATTCGAAATAAGCTGCATATAATAATTGTCGCCGAACAATCCGTTCATAGGCTCGCAGTCGCGGCTTGCCTCCGGATTCGCGCAATCAACGAAGCTTACCGGCTGCTCCGGACTCGAAGCCTGCCTCTGCGCCACCCACTCGTTCCAGCCGGTGACGAAGATCATTTCAGGATCGGCTTCGATCGCCCATTTCCACTGATCCGCAAAATTATACCCGTAATAAATCGCCTCGGGAGATCTATCCACCGAACCGTTATGCCAGCTTCTGGTGTGATCCCCTCCGCCGTACCAGGCCGAAGAAGCAAAATTAACAGTAACGTTATGCTGCGCTACAGAAACGTTTGCGACTTCCTTCCGTCCGTTCCGCCCGTATACAGCCGCATTTGTATAGAGCCTTGAAAATTCCATCCACGGGAACCCGTTCGGCTTGAACGCGCCTTCCGTAGGCCATATAGACTCCTTAATGGTGAAGTAGTCCTCCATCTCTATCGTCACGTCCAGGATCCAGCATTCGCCTATGATCATGGGCTTTCCGTCCCAGCAGTACCACAGCTCGTCGAGGCGCGGATATTTTTCGTGCATCGCTTCGTTCGTATATAATTCTTTATAGTATTCGGCAATATGCTGTCCCGAATCCGTATGCGTGTAGAACGTGAGCTTCGGCACGTCGTACCCCTGCTCTAAATATTCGTACCATACGTCAATGAGCTGTTTTACGCGGTCAAGATATCTGGGCCCGTTCGTCGTGTCGAATACGATGAAATCCACCCCGGCGTCCGTTAGCATCTGTACGTGCTTCCTGATGACCCATTCGTCGGACATAACGTAATATCCGAACAGCGGTTCGCCCCAGAAATGATGCGCGCCGCGGTTTCCGCCCCCGGCAGCGAGCCAGTTTTCCTCGGATTCTATCGCTTCGGGGTGGTTAAGCACGATCTTGTAGTTATCGTACGGCCCGCTCGTGCCGTGCTCGCCCTGCCACAGGAAATAAAAAATACCGACTTTCCTGTCTCTCGCTTCCGGAGCGCTTCCGGATATCGGAATGACGCGACCGAGGTCGTCAATGCCCGCAAAATCGCCGTTGACCTCAGCGTAAGGTCCCCGATACCTGCGTACGGCGCATGCCGAGGCGAGCGTCAATACAATTATGGCGCCGAGCAGCAATATAACGAGAACAGCGGTCCTTTTTTTCATTGTCCTCCCCGAAGGTACGCCGGTGTTTCCGGCTTCATCTCATTCTTTCGACTATTCCGGCTCCACGCGGATCGAGCGCTTCCAGCTCCGGCCTCGTCTCGACCAGCTGCTTGAACAGGTTACGCGCATCATGGCCGTACTTATAATCATTGATGCTGTCGTAGACCCCGCCGAATTCCGTGAGGCCCCACATTATTTCACATATTCCGGAGTATAGCTCCTTATCAGGAAGCGCTTCGCTTCCGGAAATTTCTTTGAGTTTTTCTGCGAGCCCGCCCTTCGTGGCGCAGATATTTGCGTTAACGGCGGGGCCGAGGCGGTTTTTGCAGCCGCGCCTTAGAAGGAAGTCAGAAGCCGGATTTACGCCTGTCGCTTCGTCCGCGAGCGCGGGATCGTAATTAAGTTCATACAGGATCGCGGTCTTCCCCCAGCCGTCGAGCGAATCCGCCAAAGGCAGCAGGCAGTCGTTGACCTTCCCGGCGCCCATGAGCGAGCGCACGGCGGGAGCGCAGAAGAACGTAAATTCTTCATGGCGCGCGAGGGTCAATAATATTTCGAGGTCTTCCCCGCCTTCTTTGTCCCCCCACATTCCGAGCAGGGCAATTCCTACTTTCACGAGTTCGCGTTTTCTCGTCCCGCACGCGAGCCTGAGACCCTCGCGCCTTAGCGCGGCCTTATCCGTGTGCATCGCGTGCAGGAAGGATATTACGGGGTCAACGACGGCGAGCGCTCCCGTTTTCTGCAGTGCCGTTTCTTCCTTCTCCTGATTTTTTTCGGACGGTTTCAGCGCCTGTTTGCGCACTTTTCGCGCAAGCAGATAATTCTGGAACGCATAGCGCCTTATGCTGTAAGTGGAACGCATCAGCAACGACTCGTACGCACCCGGCACCCAGCTGTTCGCCGCATCCGGCCCAAGATCCGCATGATCCGGCAGGCGGCAATCACTCTCAAACGTCCCGCCGTTAATCTCATCTTTGATCCATTCGTACAAAGTCATGTGATCACCTCATATAGTGGCAAGTGGCAAGTTGCAAGTGGCAAATGGCAAATGGCAAGTGGCAAGTGGCAAGTTGCAAGTGGCAAGTTGCAAGTGGCAAG
>JAFWQX010000164.1 GCA_017508875.1 Clostridia bacterium
GCACGAGTTAGTTCCTCTGGTCATATCCACAGTTATGCGATAAACTGTGTCTTTTTTCAGTTCAAACAGAAATGATTCATCAGCGCCCAGAAGGATCGTGTTTCCGTTCTGATTCGTCCGGATCGTAAGCAAAGTGCCTCCGTCTGCATCTGTGGTAGAAGTAGCAGCGCGTGTAGTGAGGATGATACGCATCTCGTTATTAAAATTACGGCCAACTTTAATAGAGAAGCCGAACCTGAAGGAATCGTCTTCGATCCCCGTGAATCCCCACCAGCGCAGGTCACAATTATAGAGGCGGAGCGACCTGTGCCCCGAGATCGACCCCAGACTTCCCTCAACGTAGATCAGGCTGTCCGGTGAAAAATAGTTGATATTTGTATTATCAACAGAATTAACGTATTCATTTACGATAGTGCAATTCTCAAAATCTTCCGAGAACTTTACAGTATAATCATTAGAACCTGATGCATCTGAAGCGGCTGCGCCCAATGAAGCGAAGGCGGCCGTACAGCCACATATGAGCGCAAGCAGGATGCTTATTACGCGTCTTAATCTGAAGTGTCTGTGACCGGAAGATTCATCGATATATTTTTCGTTAAAGGATTTAAGTATATTCATTTTATTTCACACTTTCGGGCTTTTTGCCACGAATAGAATCATACATTATTTGCGCCTTTCGCGCAAGTGAAATATGCGCTGAAATATACGATCAAAAAGTGCTTGACTTTATCTTTTCCTTATGGTATCATCGCAGACCGTACGGGATGTGGCTCAGTTTGGTAGAGCGCTGCGTTCGGGACGCAGAGGCCGCAAGTTCAAATCTTGTCATCCCGACTTTCACGGATTATTAGCTCAGTTGGTCAGAGCAGTCGGCTCATAACCGATCGGTCCGGGGTTCAAGTCCCTGATAATCCACTGGATGACGCAAATCCGAATTTCGGCAGTGCCGGGTGTTCGAGACCAGCGCCATGTTCTGAAAAGAGTCACTTCGAACATCAGTGAGAAGCGGCTCTTTTGCATTAGAGGAGTAAATGAATTGATCCGGTACAGAAGCAGCACACTTATTGGCAATACGACGGTTAATTACACTGTGACCTCGCATAAGGGGTATAAAAAGCCCGTTATGAGATTTGATAATACCGGGCTTCGGGTGATCGTCCCCGAATCGTACGGCAGCGCACAGACAGATAAATTTATTGCCGATAATTCCGAATGGATCGCCGCGCACGAAGAAGCGAGAAAGAACGGTACGGGAGCGAACGATGCCGGAAAACGTACCGAGGCTGAGTTTGAAACATTGACCAAAACCGTATTTACCCGCATGTTCCACACACACGCACCCGCTATGCTCTGCGATTCAGCCATGCCGGATATCCGCTTCCGCCACATGAAAACTGTAATAGTAAGTAAAAACGAGCGCAAAAACGAATTAACATTTTCACGCTCGCTCACTTATTCAGATAAAGATGCGGTCGCTTTCGCCGCGGCATACGGTTTCTCGCTGCTTTGCGGAGAGCCGGGCAGTTCGGAGTTTTTGAACGCGATGGAAACGGTATGTCCCGGCTGGAAGAAATTGCGTTCAAAGCTCCCGGAGAACCTTCAGAATTCGGTCAGACGTTATTAGTATCACACGTCGGCAGGAGTACCGGCCAGAGTTACGACTTTATATTGCGGTTCGCTCGTACGCACCAGTCCCGTAACAGTCAGCACCGGACCTTTAGCGCGGTAAACGCGGTTTTTCTCCATAACGAGATCGGCCTCGACAATGACCCAGTCAGCTGTTTTCAGGATCTGGGCCTTGCTCCAGCGGGCCAGCATCCCGGCGTACTGAATGTCGTTGACGCAGCAGGACATTACGTGGCGGCCGACAAAAAACTCATCCCTGCGCAGACTTCCGTCCTTGCCCACGAACCCTTTAAAGCGGTATTTTTTCTTATCGTACTTCTCCGGGAACTGCATCATCTCGGCGTACCACAGGCCGTATGCGTTGTCCGGGATCTCTACTATCGGTGCTTCGAGGTCGTACGGCAGCGGGTCAATGATGTCGTCAACTTTTTCGGTGCCGTCATTGAATTTATAAACGATGTCAACGCCTCTCTGTATCGCTCTGCATATTTCGTGCAATACAGGGATGACGTCGGAGTCCGGTTCGAGGTTCCTGAACGTGACACAGTCGGTATTCTGGATCTGATCTACCACGAGATTGCGCATGTTCACGTTAAACACGGGAAAAGTCGCAGCATCGGCGAAGGTCATTTCCTGCGCGATTATCCACTGCTCAGGCATCGCGTATATGAAAGAGGAAAGCTGCCACATGCCGTTATACTCTACTATAACGCGCTCCGCATTTGCCGCCTTGCGTGCTTTTTCAAGGGGGTAAGGTTCGAGGTCTTCCTCGTTCTCTACGTTATAAAAAGTGACCTTTCCGCTGGCAAAGCGTTCGGGATGGTATTCTTCCTCCCCTTCTTCGCACAGCACGAGCAGCGTCGGGATCCCGTTAGAGAATTCCGGGTTTTCAAGTATGCTCTGTATGAAAGTCGTTTTTCCGGAATCCAAAAATCCGTTGAACATGAATACCGGTACTTCCGTTGTCATTTGTATCACACTCCAAAAAGAGTATTAAGTTTATCTTCTTTAAGCTCGGCGCCGATCACGCAGAGTTTTCCGTTGATATCCGGGCTTCCCGTTCTGATATCGTGTTCTTCGGGCACGTAGTCGAAATAGATCCACGTCCCGTCCGCGCCGCTGACAATGCCCTTGGACCTTAATATCTGTCCGTATTCGCCGCTGTCAAGTCCGGTAAGGATCGTTTCTATCTGCTCAGTCGTAAATTTCTTCGCGGTGTTTACACCCCAGCTCGTGAATATCTCATCCGCATCGTGGCCGTGATGAGGGTGGTGATGGTGATGATGGTGTTCATGTTCGTCTTCGTCGTGATCGTGGTGATGGTGGTGCTCATGCTCGTCTTCGTCTTCGTCGTCATCATGGTGATGGTGGTGGCAGCAGCATTCGTCATCATCGTCATCATCGTGGTCGTGGTGATGATGGTGGTGTTCATGCTCGTCCTCGTCATCATCGTCATCATGATGATGGTGGCCGCACACAGGGCATACGTCCTCCTCATCCATCAGCTCTTTTGCGAGATCTCTGTCCCCCTGCTCCATCGCGTTCAGTATCGCCTTTCCGTCGAGCTGATCCCAGGGCGTCGTTATGATTACAGCTTCTTTATTATGTTCGCGAATGAGTTCAAGTGCAGCATCAAGCTTCTCCTGCGAAACGTTCTGCGTACGGCTGAGAATGATGCAGGTAGCGGTCTCGATCTGGTTGTTATAAAACTCACCGAAGTTCTTAATATAGACCTTCGCTTTACCTACGTCCGCGACAACGCATCTGGCATTTATCTTCACGTTTTCGCTCTCAACTTTAGATGCCGCGCGGACAACGTCGCTGAGCTTTCCGACGCCGGAAGGTTCTATCACGATGCGGTCGGGGCTGAAGCTGTCAATTACTTTTTCGAGTGCTTCTCCGAAGTCTCCGACGAGGCTGCAGCAGATGCAGCCGGAATTCATCTCGGTGATTTCTATACCTGCGTCCTTCATGAATCCGCCGTCTATACCGATCTCTCCGAACTCGTTCTCTATCAGGACGACTTTCTGTCCGGCGTACGCTTCGGATATAAGTTTCTTTATAAGTGTAGTCTTTCCGGCGCCAAGGAACCCGGAAATTATATCGATCTTGGTCATCAAATATTCGCTTCCTTTTATAAAATCAAGCAGACCGGCCCTGGCGGCCAGCCTGCTTAAATCTTACACCTCAAGAGGTGATTTGTCAATTATTCCGCCGCTTTGCGCGGCGCCGGTCAATATCATTCGTAAAGCGCGGACATCTTCTTAAGACGCTCGTAGCGTGCCTTCGCATCGTTCTCTGCCTTTGCGAACAGGACTTCCGCTCTGTCCGGGAAGGACTGGATCAGGCGGCTGTAACGCGTTTCGGAAGTGATGAAATCGCGGTAGCTTGCGGTGGGTTCTTTGCTGTCAATGGTAAGAGGATTCTTACCCTCAGCGCGAAGAGCGGGATTGTAGCGGAACATCTGCCAGTAACCGGCATTGACCGCACGCTCCATCTCAAGCTGGCAATTGCCCATGCCGCCCTTTACGCCGTGCATCTCGCAGGGTGCGTAACCGATGATGATCGACGGGCCGTGATAAGCTTCAGCTTCAACGAGAGCCTTGATCGTCTGATTCTGATCGGCGCCCATTGCCACCTGAGCCACGTAAACGTAGCCGTAGGACATAGCGATCTCGGAAAGGCTCTTCTTGCCCACTTCCTTACCGGCTGCAGCGAACTGAGCCACCTGGCCGAGTCTGGAGGCTTTGGAAGCCTGGCCGCCGGTATTGGAGTAAACTTCGGTATCGAATACGAAGATGTTTACGTCCTCGCCGGAAGCGATAACGTGGTCAAGTCCGCCGAAACCGATGTCGTAAGCCCAGCCGTCGCCGCCGAAGATCCAGATGGATTTCTTTGCGAGATACTGCTTATCGGCAAGGATCTTTGCGCGAAGAGGATTATCGCAGCCGCAGTTTTCGAGCATCGCGACAAGTTCGTCGGCAGCCTTCTGATTGGCTTTTCCGTCGTCGGCAGTGTTGAGGTACGCGTCGATAACGGCGAGTTTGTTCTCGTCAGTTACGCCTTCGCGCAGCTCTTTAACGTAGCCGATAAGGCGGTTTCTGATCGTCTTCTGTCCGAGCGCAATACCAAGGCCGTGCTCTGCGTTGTCCTCGAACAGCGAGTTTGCCCATGCGGGTCCGCGTCCGCTGTCTTTATTAACAGTGTAAGGAGTCGCAGGCGCGCTGCCGCCCCAGATAGAAGAGCAGCCCGTAGCGTTGGAAATGTACATTCTTTCGCCGAACAGCTGAGTTACAAGGCGTGCATAAGAAGTCTCTGCACAGCCTGCGCAGGAGCCGGAGAATTCAAGGAGCGGCTGGTTGAACTGGCTGCCTTTAACGGTATTCTCAGCGAAAGGAATCTCTTTCTTGGATACGTTAGCGACAGCATAGTCGAACGCGGCCTGCTGATCTGCCTGTGTAGCCTGAGCGACCATGCGAAGAGGCACGTTTGCAGGATCTACTTTCTCGCCTGCTGCAGCGGCCTTCTTCTCGGCGGTCTTCACAACAGGGCATGCTTTAACGCATACGCCGCAGCCCATACAGTCGAGAGGCGAAACAGCCATAGTGTACTTAAAGCCTTCGCAGCCTTTACCGATCATCTTAGCGGCAAACTTCGTGGAAGCGGGAGCTTTAGCGGCCTCTTCCTCGTTCATCGCGAACGGACGGATCGTAGCGTGCGGGCAAACGTAAGCACAGGTGTTGCACTGTACGCACTTATCAGGATTCCACTCCGGAACGAATACGGCGACGCCGCGTTTTTCGAAAGCGGAAGCGCCCTGCGGGAAGGTGCCGTCAACGTAATCCGTAAATGCGGATACGGGCAGGCTGTCGCCCTTCATTTCTCCGACAGGAGTGACAACGGTATTGACAAATTTTTCGAGGTCTTTACGTTCGCTTACAGCGGCTTTGGCAGGAGCATCGGGAGCGCTGAACTTCCAGCTCTCCGGTACGTCAACTTTCACGAAAGCGTCAGCGCCGGCGTCAATAGCGTTGTAGTTAAGATCTACCATTGCCTGGCCCTTCTTAATGTAGGACTTATAGGCCATCTTCTTCATGTACTCGATCGCTTCATCCTTCGGAAGGATCTTTGCCAGAGCGAAGAACGCGGACTGCAGTACGGTATTCTTTACCTTCGCGTTACCGATCTTATTGATAGCGATCGAAGTAGCGTTGATCGTATAGAAATTGATGCCGTTTTCAGCGATATATTTCTTCACGGCTGCAGGCAAATGCTTATCGAGCTCTTCTCCGCTCCACTGGCAGTCGAGCAGGAACGTTCCGCCAGGCTTAATATCGCTTACGATGTCGTACTTATTAAGGTACGCCTGATTATGGCATGCCACAAAGTTCGCCTTATTGATATAATACGAAGATTTGATCGGTTTATCGCCGAAGCGAAGGTGCGAGATCGTCACGCCGCCGGTCTTCTTCGAGTCATACTGGAAGTAGGCCTGAATGAATTTATCGGTATGGTCGCCGATGATCTTGATGGAGTTTTTATTAGCACCGACGGTACCGTCGCCGCCCAGACCCCAGAATTTGCAGGAGATCGTTCCGGCGGGAGAAGTATCGGGAGCCGGTTTCTCGTCAAGAGACTTTCCGGTTACGTCGTCAACGATCCCGATCGTGAAGCCGGCCTTGGGCTCGTCTTTAGCGAGGTTTTCGTATACGGCAAAGATCGAGGACGGAGGCGTGTCTTTTGAACCGAGTCCGTAGCGGCCGCCGACGACTTTAATGCAGTTAATGCCCTTTGTGGCAAGTGCGGTAACGACGTCGAGGTAGAGCGGTTCGCCGAGCGATCCGGGCTCTTTCGTGCGGTCAAGTACCGCGATCTTTTTAACGGTCTTCGGAATCGCTTCAAGCAGTTTATCGGCACAGAACGGACGGTACAGACGGACTTTGATGAGACCGACTTTTTCGCCTGCGGCATTCATATAATCGATAACTTCTTCGGCAACGTCACAGATGCTGCCCATTGCGATAATGACGCGTTCTGCATCGGGAGCGCCATAGTAGTTGAACAGTTTGTAATCGGTACCGATCTCGGCATTGACCTTGTTCATATACTCTTCTACGATCGCCGGAAGCGCTTCGTAATATTTGTTGCAGGCTTCTCTGTGCTGGAAGAAGATGTCGCCGTTCTCGGCGCTGCCGCGAAGGACCGGATGCTCGGGATTAAGAGCCCTTGCCCTGAACGCTGCCACAGCGTCTTTATCGATCATTTTATCGAGCACGTCGTAGTCCCATACTTCGATCTTCTGGATCTCGTGAGAAGTGCGGAAGCCATCGAAGAAGTTGAGGAACGGAACTCTGCCTTTAATAGTGGACAGATGCGCGACTGCGCCGAGGTCCATAACTTCCTGAGGATTGGATTCGGCAAGCATCGCGTAACCGGTCTGGCGGCAGGCGTAAACGTCTGAATGATCGCCGAAAATGTTGAGCGCGTGGGAAGCTACGCATCTTGCGGAAACGTGGATAACGTTCGGCAGAAGTTCGCCTGCGATCTTGTACATATTCGGGATCATAAGGAGCAGACCCTGAGAAGCGGTGTAAGTCGTAGTGAGCGCGCCTGACGCGAGGCTTCCGTGAACGGCACCTGCGGCACCGGCTTCCGACTGCATCTCAACGACTTTTACTTTATCGCCGAAAATGTTCTTAAGACCCGTTGCCGACCAGGAGTCGGTAAGTTCAGCCATAACGCTGGACGGGGTGATCGGATAGATGGCAGCAACTTCGGTAAACGCATAGCTGACGTGTGCCGCAGCGGTATTGCCGTCCATTGAGAGTTTTTTTCTGTTTCCCATATTACATCCTCCTGACGGTTGATCAGCCTTTAGCCTCGATCACTTTTTCAGCGATCTGCTCAGCGGTAAGGCCGTATTTTTCGAGCAGCGCAGCGGGAGTACCGGATTTACCGAACTTCTCCTGGACGCCGATCATTTTAACTTTGCAAGGATAATTCTGTGAAAGTGCTTCGCATACAGCGCCGCCCAGGCCGCCGGCAATATTATGCTCTTCGACGGTAACGATCAGGCCGGTCTCTTTTGCGCACTTTACGAGCAGTTCGGTGTCAATGGGTTTGATGGTGTGGATGTCAACGACTCTCGCATTGATCCCCTTGCCTGCCAGTATTTCAGCAGCTTTAAGGGATTCCTGTACCATCAGACCGGTGGCAACGAGCGTTACGTCATTTCCGTCTCTGACCTGAACGCCTTTGCCGATCTCGAACTTGAAATCTTCGCCGTGAACAGCTTCAACGCCGAGTCTGCCGAGACGGATATAAACCGGTCCGTTGTAATCGATGGCTGCCTTAATGGCGCGGTTCGTTTCGATCTCGTCGCAGGTGCTGATAACAGTCATATTAGGAAGGGCACGCATTACGGCCAGGTCCTCTATACACTGGTGCGAAGCGCCGTCCTCGCCTACCGTAAGTCCGGCGTGAGTGGCGCAGATCTTAACGTTAAGTTTAGGATAGCAGATGGAGTTTCTGATCTGCTCGCATGCGCGCTCAGCGGCGAAAATAGCGAACGTGCTTGCGAAAACGATCTTACCGCAGGTAGCCAGACCGGCTGCCACGCACATCATATCGGCTTCGGCGATACCCATATTGAAATGTCTTTCAGGAAAAACCTTCTTGAAAGTATCGGTTTTGGTGGATTTGGACAAGTCGGCGTCAAGGACGATTATCCTTTCATCTGCACCGTACTGAGCCAGAGCGTTGCCGTACGCTTCTCTTGTTGCTACTTTTCCCATTATAATCAAGCCTCCTTAACCTTTGCGATCTCGGCTTCGATTCCGGCAAGAGTCGCGTCAAGTTCCGCGATTGCCTGGTCTCTCTGCTCCTGGTTCGGCGCTTTGCCGTGCCAGCCGTAATTATCTTCCATGAACGAAACGCCGTGGCCTTTGTGGCAATAGCAAACGACCATAGTGGGTTTGCCTTTGCAGCGTTTTGCAAGTTCCATAGCGGCTTTAAGTCCCTCGATATCGTGACCGTCGGTCTCAATAACGTTCCAGCCAAATGCGCGGAATTTATCTGCTATAGGCGTGGGATTCATGACGTCGGTAATATTTCCGTCGATCTGCAGGCCGTTGAAGTCAACGAATGCGCACAGATTATCAAGCTTGTAATGAGCAGCAGCCATTGCCGCTTCCCAAACGAGGCCTTCTTCAAGTTCGCCGTCGCCAAGGATCGAGTACACGCGGTAGTCTTTCTTATCGATCTTTCCGGCGAGAGCCATGCCGACCGCGGTAGAGATGCCCTGTCCGAGAGAACCGGTGGACATATCGCAGCCAGGCACGTAATTCATGCTCGGATGCCCTTCAAGGTAGCTGTCGATGCGGCGGAAGGTCTTAAGATCTTCTTCCGGGAAGAAGCCTTTGCAGGCCAGCGTGGCGTAAAGTGCCGGTGCGCAGTGACCTTTAGAAAGTACAAATCGATCCCTGTCAGCCCATTTAGGGTTTTTAGGATCGACGCGCATCTCTTCAAAATAGAGCGTGGTAAAAATGTCCGTACATGAGAGCGATCCGCCGGGATGTCCCGAATTTGCGGAAAAGACTTCATCAATAATGTACTTACGGATGATAGTCGCTTGCTTCTGTAACTCAAGCAGTCTGAGCTTGTCCATAGATGATTCCTCCAATTTATTTTTCTCTGTTTTTGCGTTCAATTTCTTTAAAGTAATTGATCCTGCCCTGATGTCTTCCGCCTTCGAATTCTGCGTCGATCCAGGCGTCGACGATCATTTTCGCCAGTTCCGATCCGACAACTCTCGCTCCGAAGCAGAGCACGTTCGAATCGTTGTGCTGTTTTGAAAGCTTTGCCGAAAACGGTTCCGAGCATGCGCAAGCTCTTATGCCGTTTACTTTGTTTGCGGCAATGGAAATGCCTATGCCTGTCCCGCATATGCAGATCCCGCGCTCGCACTCGCCGGAAGCGACGGCGTTGGCAACAGCTTCGCCGTATATCGCGTAGTTGCATGATTCGGGCGAATTGGTCCCAAAGTCCTTCACTTCGATGCCTCTGTCTTCCAGATGCTTTTTAATGATGTTTTTCAGCTCGATAGCTGAGTGATCGTTACCTATCGCATACATAAAAAATACCTCCGCGGGTTCAGAAAAACCCTTTTGTCATTATATACCCGCTCGCGGCAAAAAGCAACAGCGTAAAAATGACAATAGCAAGTGGCAAGTTGAAAGTGGCAAGTGGGCGAACCGAGTGATGGCACGAATTTTGGGTCTCATGCGAACCCCGGAATCGGTTCGCATTTCGGTCAAACAAAATTCTTAGCCATTCACTCGGCTTCGCTGGCGAAAAATAAGGTAGTCAAATGAGCC
>JAFWQX010000165.1 GCA_017508875.1 Clostridia bacterium
GATTTGTGTGCCAAAGTTGACCGCAACCGACTTGAGAGACAGCGCCAGGCTGGCACACAAAACTCGAAAAAATCGATTTGTGTGCCAAAGTTGACCGACCGCGAAGTAAAAGACAGCGCCGCAGAAAAAAGACTTTAAAATATTTGAGGAATTGCCACCGTGATAAACCTTGTGGGCGGCAAACTTAAACCTGCGCATCCCCCCATTTTTATAAAACTTTTCACGGAACCAGGAAAAGAGTCCCTCAAAAAAGTCCTTGACGCACTTGGTGCCCGTGCTGTATAATAACCTGGTGCCGCTCTTACGGGGCTCCTTAAACGCTCCCGACGGACAGCTGCAAAACAGCGCTCCGGAAGGGAACTGCCCGCGGAATGCGGTCGCGCACGGACCGCAGCATAGGCGAGATTTTAAATGGAGGTGCAATCAGGAAATGTATGCAATCATAGCTACAGGCGGAAAGCAGTACAAGGTCGAAGAAGGCGATTTCGTATTCGTCGAGAAGATCGAGGGCGAAGTTGACGAAGTGGTCACTCTTGATAAGGTACTCGCATTGTCAGCAGGCGATGAAGTGAAATTCGGAACTCCTTACGTTGAAGGAGCGACGGTCGAAGCTAAGATCGTTAAGCAGGGTAAAGGCGAAAAGATCCGCATTATCAAGCATAAAGCTAAAAAAGGCTACAGGAAAAGACAGGGTCACAGACAGCCGTTCACTCAGCTGTCAGTTGAGAAAATAAACGCGTGACGGTCAGATGATAAATATCAAAGTAAGCCGGTTTGAAGACGGAAGCATTTGCGGATTTACCGTAAAAGGACATTCCGGATATGCCGAGGCGGGTAGCGACATTATTTGTGCGGCAGTGAGCGCCCTGTGTTATACGGTGGCAGGATATTTTGAATCGGCGAAGCCTGAAGGAATAAAATACGGCTACGAAGAGAAAGACGGCTATATGATGCTTGAGCTTTCAGAAGTGCCGGAAGGAGAACTCAAAGTCAGAGCGAAGGCTGTAATGGACGCCTGGCTCATCGGGGTTAAACAGATAAGATATTCCTACGGCGGAAAATACATCAGGATCATTGACACAAAAACCGGAGGTAAAGGTTATGCTTAGAATTAATTTACAGCTGTTCGCTCATAAAAAAGGACTGGGCAGCTCAAAGAACGGCAGAGATTCAGAATCCAAGCGCCTCGGCGTAAAGAGAGCTGACGGACAGACCGTTCAGGCCGGTACGATACTTGTCAGACAGCGCGGGACGAAGATCCATCCCGGCGAGAACGTTGGTATCGGCGTTGACTATACCCTTTATGCGAAAGTTGACGGAAAAGTAGCTTACCGCAGACTGGGAAAAGATAAGAAACAGGCTGTCATCGTTGCTGAATAATTGACGGCGCCGCAAACTAAAACGATCGAGGGCTTTCGAAATATTATGTTCCGAAAGCCTTTTTTATTTTCGCAAATTAGAGTATAATAACTGATGAAGGCCGGAAAGAATGCGGCTGATTTGCCGCGTACTGAGCGGCGGAGGACGGTATGTTTATTGACAGAACTAAAATCACGGTGAGTTCGGGCAGGGGCGGCGACGGCTGCGTGTCGTTCAGGCGCGAGAAATATGTGAGCGCCGGAGGACCAGACGGCGGCGACGGCGGGAACGGCGGAGATATTATTTTCGAAGTCGATCCGAGGGCTTCGACGCTCATGGAGTTCAGATACAGGCATAAATTTGCCGCCGGAGACGGAGCGAAAGGCTCCGGATATAAGAAGACGGGAAAGAGCGGCAGTGACCTCGTAATTGGGCTTCCGCAGGGCACTTTGATATACGATGACGCGTCGGGAAGGCTGCTCGCAGATCTGAAAGACCCGGACAGCAGGATAGTTCTGCTGAAGGGCGGAAAAGGCGGCCAGGGGAACCAGCATTTTGCGACTGCTACGCGCCAGGTACCGAATTTTGCAAGAGCCGGTGAAGAAGGCAGGACGCTCGAGCTGAGACTCGAACTGAAAATGATTGCCGACGTAGGACTCGTAGGGTTCCCGAGCGTCGGAAAGTCAACGCTTTTGTCCGTTACTACCGCCGCGAAACCGGAGATCGCAGAGTATCATTTCACGACGATAACCCCGAATCTCGGCGTGGTCTATAACGGCGAAGACGGTTCGGGCTTCGTACTGGCCGACATTCCGGGGCTGATCGAAGGCGCCGCCGAAGGAGCGGGACTGGGCCATGAATTCCTGCGCCACGTGGAAAGGACCAGGCTGCTGCTTCACGTTATAGACGTTTCGGGCTCCGAAGGCAGGGATCCGTTCGACGATTTCCTGACCATTAATAAAGAACTGCGCGAATTTGATCAGAAACTGGCGTCGAGACCGCAGATCATCGTGCTGAATAAGACGGATATGGACGTTGACGGCAGCAAGACTGCAGACTTTAGGGAGAAATTCGGAAAATGGCTGGATGACGCGTCGGAAAATGATCCGGCGGTTCGTGAAAACCGCGAAAAAGGCGCTTACGTCATTTTCGAAATAATGGCCGCGATCGCGGAGGGAACGGAAAAACTGATGAAATATACCGGCAGCATCGTAAATAACTTCGAGCCGGAAGTATTCGAGGTAGAAGGGCTGCCTGAAGAACCGGAAATTGACGACGATGCGTACGAGATACATATTGACACCGACGGTGCGTACAGTGTTACCGGCAGGCGCATCAGGAACCTTGCACTATCGATCAATATGACCGATCAGGAATCGTTCGGATACTTCCAGATGCAGCTTAGGAAGAAGGGCGTTTTCGACCGGCTGAGGGCAATGGGTATTAAGGACGGAGATACAGTGCGCATATACGAATGTGAATTTGATTTTATGGATTAAACGGTCACTGCACGTGCTGCCGTTTTCGGTATGAGAAGCGCGGCGGTGCGGCGATACGGAGGCTTTTAGATGGCAAATACGAGTGGAATGTTTGAAGACGGAAGCCAGATGACGGCAAACAGCGTACTTATATTGTACGTACTTGAACTGATGGAAGGGCCGCTTCCCGACGATACGCTTACAGAGCTTATCATGGCTCCGGGGCTGGTCAATTATTTTACTATGTGTCAGTGCCTTTCGGCTCTCACAGGCGGCGGATACGTCGTCAGAAATCTTGACAGTATGGGCCGGGCAATGTATGATATTACCGGGTCCGGACGCGATACGCTCTCTTCAATGAAATATATGATCAGCGGCGGGCTCGGAGCGGCGTACGAAAGTTATATACGCAATCATAAAGACGACATAAAGAAGCGCACGAGAGTCGACGCGAACTGGCTCAGAGATTCGAAAGGGAACTATTTTGTCCACTGTTTCGTGCGCGAGGGACTTAACGCCGTGATCGACGTCACCATCCCGGTAGCGGACAGAGAGGATGCCGAAACCGCGGTATTGAACTGGAAGAACAATGCCGCAGAAAAATACGTAGGAATTCTGAAAGTATTACTTGACAGGAGCTGATCAAAATGGGTGATAAAGGAAAGAAACAATGGCTTATTCCGGACGCTTTCTATCCGGAGGTCGATAACGGTTCATACGTGAGCCATGAAGCTGTATGCGTGCTGAATACGGGCGAAAAAGACGCGCATATCGATTTTACGCTGTATTTTGAAGACAGAGAGCCGAGACGCGGATTTCACGCAGTATGCGGAGCTGAACGTACCCATCACGTCAGGCTGGATAAATTAAAAGACGAAGAAGGACGCGGCATAGAGCGCGGCGTACCGTACGCGATACTTGTCGAATCTGACGTGCCTGTCGTAGTTCAGTACAGCCGCTGTGATACTACGCAGAGCGAGCTCTCCTTCATGGGGCTTCTGGCGTATTGACGCACGTCCCGGAAAAAAGCACCGTCGGTAAAATGCCGCGCACATCATCATTCAAAGGATAAAAGCAAATAATGAATTTCTCGGATCTGTTCTTTTTATATCTGTTTCTGCCGCTGTGTCTGATAGTTTATTTTATCTCGCCGAAGATAAAATACAAAAACACGGTGCTTATCGTATTTTCGCTGATTTTTTATGCTTGGGGAGACCTGAAAGCGCTCTTCCTGATCGCCGCATATGCTCTTCTTAATTTCTCGCTCGGCAGGCTCATCCAGAACAATATCGGCAAAAAAAAGGCGAAACTGTTCGTAATGCTCGGACTTTTCGCGGATCTTGGAATGCTGCTCGTGTTCAAATATACAGGTTTCCTGCTCCAGAACATCAACGGCATATTCAGAACGTCCGTAAACGTACCGAAATTCTGGGTGCCGCTCGGGCTCAGTTTCTTCACTTTCAGGACCATATCGTACCTGCTCGACGTCTATTGGGAAAAGATCGAGGCGGAAAAATATTTCCCCGATTTTCTGCTGTTCACGTCGCTGTTTCCGTGCACTGTCGCCGGACCTATCGTGCGCTACTCGACGATCGGGGCGGAACTCAAAGAACGCACGGTCAACGTTGACGACATGTACGTGGGCTTTACGCGCCTGTGCGTAGGCCTCGGAAAGAAAGTATTGATCGCGGACAATCTTATAACCATTGTCAGCGCGTACTGGGGAAACGGGGCAATGTACGTGAGTTCCGTTGATACGTGGTACGCCGTGATCGTGTATTCGATGTACGTCTATTTCGACTTCTCCGGTTATTCTGATATGGCGATCGGTATCGCGCGGATCCTGGGCTTCCACTTCGAAGAAAACTTCAATTATCCGTTCATGTGTACGTCGATCGCGGAATTCTGGCAGAGATGGCATATTTCGCTCGGCTCGTTCTTCAGGGACTATCTGCTTTACGTACCGATTTTCGGGAAAATGCGCAGATACGGGGGATTGTTCCTCGTGTGGTTCTGCACGGGTCTGTGGCACGGCGCTTCATGGAACTATATAATCTGGGGCCTCTATTTCGGATTGTTTATCCTGATAGAAACTCTGCTCGGTAAAAAGCGGCTCAAAAAGATACCCAAAGCAGTAAAACACATCTATACGAAGCTCGTTATTATAATCGGCTTCGGAATATTCTATTTTACGGATATAAAACAGCTCGGCTATTTCTTCCGCGGTATTTTCTTCTTCTCGAAAGCCGGATTTGTGGGAGATACGTTTATAACATATTTTGTGAACAATATTTTCCTGTTCCTGATCGCGCTGGTCTGCTGCTTCCCGATCGTGCCCTTCGTGCAGAAAAAACTCGAATCGCACAAAATTGCTCAGACTGCAGTCGGAGTCGTATGGGGAGTCGTATGTATAGCGCTGCTGATCCTTTCAAGCATTTTCTTGGTGAATGCGACGGACCATCCGTTCCTTTACAGCCAGTATTGACCGGAGGTGCAAAAGATGAAAAATTATAAAAATCTGCTGAAACTTTTCTTTGTTGTCCTCGTCGTGGGGATAATGCTGACGATATCAGGCTATCTGCTTTTTGCAAAAAGACCGACGTACTCCGACAGCGAAAAAAGGCCCCTCAAAGAAATGCCTAAACTGTCATTTGTTTCATTGCTCACAGGCAGCTATTTCTCCGGCCTTCAGGAGCATTACAACGATACCATTCCAAACAGGGAAGTATACAAAGAATTCGGAGCTGATATTCTTTCGAAGCGCGGCCTTCCGCTTAACAAGATCGTCATTTACAATCCCGTCGTTATTAAGGCAACAGAGGAGCCGGACGATGAGAATGAGGGCACTTTCGTCCCGCGCGACATAACGACTCCGGTACCTTTCGAGGAAGATACGCCTATGCCTACACAAGGACCGGAAGGAACGGCAGGGCCTGCGACGGAGCCTTCCGGCGAGCCGGTCAATACAGATACTTCAGAACCTTCCGGGACACCGGTGCCCGGAGACTCTACTGAATTTATTGTTACGCCTCTTCCGACCGGTACTGCCGAGCCGATTGTCACGAAGACGCCGGATCCTACTAAAACGCCTTCTCCCACAGCTACAAAAACGCCTTCCACTGCCACAAGTACACCAAAACCCACTTCGGGCGGGAACACCGAGCCCGTCATCGTAGAATATCCTAAGGACGGCGCTATTCTTTACGGAGACCGCGGAATGGAGCTCTATGGCGGTTCAAGAAGTGCAATGAAGAGATACGTAACGGCGATTGAGTACATAAAGACCCGCTGCCCTGACGTCAATGTTTACAATATGACGATCCCGCTGTCGTCAATGTATTATCTTCCCGCTCCGTACAAGTCCAATATTACAGAACAGCTCAACGACCTCAATTATCTTGAAGGTCTCTTCGCCGACGGACCGGTCACGGCAGTCAGGGTACATGACATATTCAAGAGCAGGATCGATGCCGGTGAAGAATTATATCTCAGGACGGATCACCACTGGAATTATCTCGGCGTTTACTATGCCATGAAGACCTTCGCCCAGGCGGCGGGCGTACCGTTCGATGATCTTTCCGAATACACCGCGAAATACAGAGACGGTTTCGTAGGCTCTTTCTATTCTTATTTCGGAATGAAGGATCTGAAGTCGAAGCCGGAGGGCTTTACGTACTATATTTCTTCGAGAAACGTTAAGGCAACATACTACGATCCCACCAATTTCAGCAAACGCAACATTAACTCTGACACCGATAGCCGGAACGTGTATTTTGAGAATATGAAAGACTGCTACAGTATCGCGCTTTACCTTGACGACGTAATCTGTGTCGTAAATACGGATGCGGGCACAGGCAGGCGACTTCTCGTAATCAGGGACAGCTTCGGCAGACCAACACCGCAGTTTCTGTTCGGAAGCTTTGACAAGATAATAATGATCGACCCGAGGTATTATACGATGGATATGTACGATCTGATCGCGAGCCAGGGGATAACGGACGTGCTCTGCATTGCGAACATATTTGACCATACGGGCTCGGGGTTTGTAAAGCAGTACGAATACGTGATACAGAACAGATAATACTTTTCCGCGAATACGAAAAAGAATTAACGGATTTATCCGGGAGGCATAAAGATGAGAGAACTTGAATACCCGTTTGACAGCGAACTGATCCTTCAGAACCGCAGAAAACTCAGGAAAGCACTGATCGCGGACGGAAGCGCGAGAATAAAAAAGAATATAGCGGTACTGGGCGGCTCCACGACGCACGATATCATTGCCGCGCTCGAACTGTTTCTTTTAAATCAGGGGATAGAGCCGTCGTTTTACGAGTCCGAATATGCACAGTATTACCAGGACGCAATGTTCGGAAATCCCGAACTTGACGAATTCCATCCGGACATAATATTTGTCCATACGTCGCTGCGCAACATTAACGTAGGATTTCCGGCAATGTCCGATTCGCGCGAACAGGTGAAGGAACTGATCGACAGCCAGGTGAAATATTTCGAGGGTATGTGGGAAAAACTGCGGTCAAAGTTCAACTGCCCGATAATCCAGAACAACTTCGAAATGCCTTTCTACAGGCTGCTGGGAAATAAAGACGCTCAGGACTACCGCGGCCGCACGAATTTTGTGACGGAACTCAACCGCAGGTTTTATGAGTACGCGGATGAGCACAATGATTTCTACATCCACGATATCAATTACATTTCCGCGGCTTACGGCCTCGAACAGTGGTCCGACCCGTTTTACTGGTACATGTATAAATACTGCCTGTGCCTCCCGGCCATACCCGAATTCGCCTTCAATCTTTCGAATATCATCAAATCGATATTCGGCAAAAACAAAAAGGCACTCGTGCTGGATCTGGACAATACGCTCTGGTCCGGAGTCGTGGGCGATGACGGCGTGGACGGCATAGACGTGGGGCAGGAGACGTCGGTAGGGCAGGGATTCTACGAATTCCAGACGTATTTGAAGGCGCACAAGCAGCTCGGTATATTGCTGAACGTCGCTTCCAAAAACGATCACGAGAATGCGATCGCCGGGCTTAACCATCCGTCCGGAGTGCTGAAACCGGATGACTTCACGATCATCAAGGCAAACTGGGACGCGAAATCCGAAAATCTCAAAAAGATCGCATCCGAACTGTCACTGCTGCCCGAGAGCCTCGTATTTGTTGACGACAATCCCGCCGAACGCGAGATCGTACGCGCCTACGTGCCCGGCGTGGCCGTTCCGGAGGTCAATAAAGTTGAAGAGTACATACGGAACATTGACCGAGGCGGATATTTCGAAGTGACCACGTTCTCCGCGGACGACGCTTCGAGAGTGGAAATGTACCGCCAGAACATAATGCGCGCGCAGGCGCAGGAGTCGTTCACAGATTACAACGAATACCTTTTAAGCCTCGAGATGCACGCCGATATCAAAGATTTCGAACCACTCTACCTCGCGAGGATCACGCAGCTTACGAATAAGAGCAACCAGTTCAACCTTACGACGAAGCGCTTCACCGAATCGGAGATGGAGGCTGTGGCGGCTGACGATAAATACGTTAGACTCTATGGCAGGCTCGTTGACAAATTCGGCGATAACGGCATAGTTTCCGTCGTTATAGGTCGCCAGGAGGACAATATCCTTCATATGGAGCTCTGGCTGATGAGCTGCCGCGTGCTCAAGCGCGATATGGAGCAGGCAATGCTGGACGAAGTCGTAAGGCAGGCTGCGCTTCGCGGCATCGACGAGATCCGCGGATATTATTATCCGACGGCAAAGAACAAGATGGTTGAGAAGCTTTACGAGACGTTCGGATTCACGCTCCTGAGTTCGGATGACGCGGGCAATACCGTATGGTCGCTTAAGACGGAAGGATACGAGAATCAGAATAAAGTTATAAAAGTTAACTGAGAGTTCAGAGGCGAACCGGATGCCGTTATTAACGGCAAATTGAGGTTTATGCAGATCTTAAGGAGGATCAGAAGATGATTGATAAAGGTGAAATTTTTGAGAGACTGAACGAGGTTTTTCAGGACGTGTTCGATGACGAATCCATTAAAGTAAATCCGAAAACGACTGCGAAAGATATTGACGACTGGGACAGCCTGGAACATATCAGACTGATTGCCGCCGTCGAGCGCGAGTTCGGAATGCGCTTCAAAATGGGCGAAGTATCCACCATGAAAAACGTAGGAGAAATGGCAGATATCATTGCCGCCAGAGCTACGAAATAATACATAAACAGAACGGAGACGACGGAAATGCGAGACGATTATCTGCTTCATTCCGATACCGCCAGGTCGCTGTACGAAAGTGTCCGGGAACTGCCGATCTACGACTATCATTGCCATCTTTCACCGAAAGAAATATGGGAGGATAAGCCTTTTACCGACGTAACGGATATGATGCTCGATTCCGACCATTATAAATGGAGGCTGATGCGTTCCGCGAACGTGCGCGAAGAATTCATCACAGGCCACAAAAGCGGAGTAGGCGTGTCAAAGGAAGAGCGGTTCAGAGCTTACGCGCAGGCGCTCGAAGGGGCCGCGGGCAATCCTCTCTATCAGTGGACACATATGGAGCTCTCCGAATTTTTCGGGATCGACGACGCGCTCGATTCGGGAAGTGCGGACAATATCCGCGAGCGTGCGAACGCGTTCCTCGCGGAAGCGGAATTGTCGCCGAGGAAAGTGCTCGAAAAAGAGCGCGTTAAACTTGTGGTGACGACAGACGATCCGGCGGACGGGCTCGAATATCACAAACTGCTCTTACGCAGCGGTGAGAACAGGTTTAAGATGACTCCGGCATTCCGTCCTGACCGGTTATTGCTGTTAAACAAGGTAGGTACCGCAGACGGATTCAGGGAATATATCGGACGGCTCGGAGAGATCTGCGGCGCCGAGATCTACAATCTCTCAACGCTTGAAGAAGCCGTCGAACGCAGGTTCCAGTCATTCTGCGAACTTGACTGCCGGTTTGCCGATATCGGTATCCCGTATTTCCCGTCGAAACCTTGTAAGGGCGAAGATGCGGGAAATGCAGGTAACGCTTTCCTTACCGCGCTTCACGGCGGGGAAGTGAGCGACGCGGATTTCAACGCTTATCTGTGGGAAATGTACCTGTTTATCGGAAAACTTTGCCACGACATGCGAGTAATGCTCCAGCTTCACATATCAGTCGCGCGCAACGTTAATTCCAGGCTGTTCAGACGGCTTGGACCGGATTCCGGGATCGACTGTATCGCTGACCCCGTGCCGCTTCGGGACGTGGCAAACCTGCTCGATGCGATGAATTCTCAGAAGGCGCTGCCTGAAATGATCCTGTACACGCTTAATCCGAATGCGATAGAGCCGCTCGCTGCTCTGGCCGGATCGTTCTACGGCGTGCGCACAGGCGCTGCGTGGTGGTTCAACGACCATACGGCGGGGATCAGAAATACACTTGAAATAGTTGCGAGACAAGGTTCGCTAAGTTCCTTCTTCGGTATGCTCACTGATTCGAGGAGCTTTTTATCGTACGTCAGACACGATTATTTCAGGAGGATCGCGTGCGATCTGGTGGCCGAATGGGTTAACAAAGGCGAGTATTTCGGAGACGCGAAACGTCTGCTCGAACGCATATCGTCCCAAAACGCCGGGAATTATTGTACGGAGTCAAGGCTCTGAGGCGATCCGGAAAACTGCGGACTTTAACCGGTACTTTAATCGGCATTTTAACCGGCCGCAATAAAAAACACTTGCAATTCTGAATGCCACAGTTTAGAATTATAGACAGCTGAAAAGCTTAGATCCGCTTTATTGCGAATGAAAAGAGGTTTTTATATGAAAATATGTCCTGTTTGTAACAATGAATGTGTTGACGACGCCGCGTTCTGCCCCAAGTGCGGTGCGGATATGCGCGCTGTCCAGCCGCAGCAGGAAGCACCTGCCGAAGAGGCTCCTTCTTTCTGCCGTTTCTGCGGAAAACCCGTTGCACCCGGAGCTGCGTTCTGCCCTGCATGCGGCGGAAAGCTTGACGAGAATGCTGCTTCCGCAGCCGCTCCCAAACCTGCAGCCGCCGTTCCTCCGATCTTTACAGATACTCTTGAAAGCATAAAAACTTTCTTTACAAAAGGACCTGAGAAAGCTGTTGAAAACGCAGCGAATAATAAGGGCCTTTCCTGGATCATTTTCTCCAGCGTGGCCGTTATCTTCTTTATGTTTGCTTACGCGATCGCCAGAAGATACAGATTCGGCATTAATCTGCTCTACGGTTTCTTAAGAGGCGGAATATTCTTCTTTGGCGTAAGCGCGCTGATCTTCCTGGCGCTTAAGGTCATCCATAAGAAAGACGTACATATTTTCAACGTCTTTAACGTGGCCGGTGTAGCTGCCATCCCGATCATTTGCGTCTCGCTTCTGAATATGGTCTTCACGCTGATCCCGTACATCGCTCTGGACAGTATGCTTTTCGCAGCGGCAAACATTCTTTCGCTCCTGCTTCTCTACGCCGGAATTAAGGGCATGGTCGAGTCCAAGAAATCGATACTCCTTACGGTCGCAGCATGCGTAGCGATCACCGCCGCAGTGATCATACTTATTTTCAACATCGTGACCATCATCAGCGACGCTATTGCTGCTGCAAAAGCTGCCGCTGCTGCAGCTTCTTGGTGGCCGTATTGATCTGGTCTTCACGGTATGCCGCACAGACAGTGCGGAATATCAGGATCTTTGATTTCTGACATACGCGACCGCTTCGGCATTAAACCGTGCGGCCGCGTCTTTTATATGTATGAAAATCATGCTGCCTGTTTTAAAGAGCGGCAGCTGTTATGCGAATAAGGAGATCGTGTATGAATACTGCATTTGATAATTCCGGAAAGCTCAGATTCCGTCCTGTGGGCGGTGTGCTCGGTGAGGCCGCCGGTTTTATTGCCGAAAATCAGCTTTTAAGGGCCGACCTCTGGGAGCGGTTCGTCTCGATGTTCAAACTCGGCATTGACTCTGAGAACGGGGGCTGGCGCGGCGAATATTTCGGGAAAATGATGCGCGGCGGGTGTTTCATGTACCGGCTCACGGGAGACGAAAAACTGTACGGCGCTTTGACAGCGGCAGTCGAAGAAATATTGACCGCGCAGCGGGAAGACGGCACGATATCGAGCTACACTCCCGAAAAGAATTTCTTCGGCTGGGATATGTGGTGCAGAAAATACGTGCTCCTCGGCCTTTGCTATTACCGCGAAATATGCCGCGATGAAGCAATGAAAGCGCGGATTCTTGAAAGCGCCCTCGCTCAACTAAAAGTGATAACGGAGAGGATAGGGCCGGAGGAGGAGGGGAAAACTCCGATCACACGCACGTCAAATTTCTGGCGCGGGCTGAATTCGTCGTCGATCCTGGAGCCTGTCATGCTTTACTATAATCTCACGAAAGCGCCGGAGCTGCTTAAATTCGCAAAATATATCGTTGACAACGGCGGCATCGAAGGCGACGATATCTTCCGTATGGCGCGCGACAATAAAATTGACCCGTATATGTATCCGGTGACGAAGGCGTACGAGATGGTTTCGTGCATGGAAGGTCTGCTCGAATACGCGCTTGCGACAGGCGACAATGAACTTTTCGGCGCCGTGCATAATTTCGGCCTTCGCGTGCTGGATTCGGATTTTACCGTGATCGGTTCCGGCGGCACAACGCACGAGCTTTTCGACCATTCTTCCTGGCGCCAGAGCAGTATGGGCGTGTGCGAGATCGCGCAGGAAACGTGCGTTACGGTCACTTTTATGAAGTTTTTCGCGAGAATGTACCGCGAAACCGGCGACGCTGCGTTCGCAAATGCGCTCGAGACCTCGTTTTTCAATGCATATCTCGGCGCTATCAACACTAAAAAGCTCGTCGAACCGAGACTTTTTGAGCAATCATCGAATCTCGTGCCGGAATTTCTGCCTTTTGACAGCTACAGCCCGCTTACGGCAGGCAGGCGAGGCAGGAAGATCGGCGGTTTTATGGTCATGCCTGGCGGTCATTATTACGGCTGCTGCGCGTGCATTGGCAGCCTCGGAGCGGCGGTCGAGGGACTCTCGGCGGTGCGCGCAGACGCAGAGACAATATTTATTGACCAGTACGTCTCCGGTAAGGCCGAAGCGGTCCTCGATGACGGGACAAAAGTTGCGCTGTCGATTTCGACCTGTTATCCCTTCGATCCGGAAGCGGAGGTGCGTATCGACAGTATAGTATCCGCGGACAATACGCCGGCAATTAACGGCGCGGAGTTTTCGCTTGCTTTCAGACTGCCGCAGTGGTCTGATAATTACGAACTCGGGCCTCGCTGCGAGGGCGCCGTGGTCAATGACACCCCGGACGGCTACGTTTCTGTTTCTAAATTATTTGCGGAAGGCGAAAAGCTGAATATACGTTTTTCCGCCAAGATAAGTTTGATAAGGCCGGTCGTTTTCGGCTCTGAGCAGGTGGGTGATACGCTTATCGTGCAGGATCCGGATGCGGAAAAGCGGATATGTCTTAAATACGGACCCGTTGTGCTCGCACCTGAAATAGAAATCGACGATAGCGGCAGGGACGTGCCGCTTCAGGCCGGATTCTTTACAGGCGCGTCGCTTAAAAATGCTTCCGTCAACGCCGGCCCGGTATTTGGTGATGACGGTGAAAAATACAATCTTTCCGTCGTGTTCATGGATGCCGACGGAAAGTCGGTCACGTTCCACGATTACGCTTCCTGCGGTAAAAACTGGAACGGCCCGGCGTTTGGAGCGTGGTTCAGGACGGGCAACGAGTAACGGGTGATGGCACGATAGCAAGTTAAGAGTTCAGAGTTAAGGGTTAAGAGTTAAGAGGCGAAGCGGTCTTGTTGCTCATTTATACGGCCGCAAAAGGGGAAAAGGAGGAATGCGGCCGTACTACCTTCCTCGCCGACA
>JAFWQX010000166.1 GCA_017508875.1 Clostridia bacterium
GACCGCGAAGTAAAAGACAGCGCCGCAGAAAACAGACTTTAAAATGTTTGAGAAATTGCCGCCATGATACGCCTTGAGGCCGGCAAACTCAAGCCGGAGCATCCTCAATTGTCTAAAAAAAATCACGAAACCAGGAAAAGAGCCCACAAAGAAGAAATATCGTGGAGTACATGACATTACGTGATCTGGAAGTTCGTGAGTTAGTGGAGTTTCGTGGGGTTGAGCATGCAGATCCGTCTGTGAAGCGTCCGTAAAGCGTGCGCTGCTCCATTCTCTATTAAGTATTGTGCAAATGCCAAATACGGAGTAAAATATACTCAAACCTAAACCAAAACATATCAGGAGGGAAAAATATGTACACTCAAAAATATGAAGAGCTGCCCAAGATCGTAAAGATCATACTGCAAATATTTCTTGGCGGCCTCATCGGCGGAATCTACCGCATCATCCGCTTCGTCGAAACCAAAAACGTAGTAACGCTGGTAGTAGGAATACTCGTGCTCGTCACCGGTATCGGAAATCTCATCGCATGGATCGTCGATCTCATTACCGAGATCCTGCATAACCGCATAACCGTGCTGGCGGACTGACAGAGCCCCGGTTTAACAGCACAAGGTTCAAATCGAAAAAGCACCGCGAACTTCCTGAAAAAAGTCAGCCGCGGTGCTTTTCAATATTTAAGCCCACGGAACTTCAGCGCCGGGGCAACGTCTGTTCTCGTTATCCGAGTTATCCGAGCGATTTTACGTATTCTTTTGCAGAAAGCCCGTACGAGTAAAGCTTCCAGAGCAATGTGTGCATAGTCGTATCCTTTTTGTTTAATAATTCACCGATATAGTTGTTGACCTTAAAACAAAGTGTATTGCTGACCATTTCCCCGTTACGCTCAAAACTTGCGTATATCGCAGTATCAAATTGCGCCGGATCCAGCCCTGAGAAATAAACGTAATACTCGCCGGTCCCGTCGATCTGAACAAATTCAGAAGAAGGGATACTCAGGTTAAGCGTGTCTTTATCGGTGATCTTTAAAACGAGGCCTTCAATATCATCGGCCGCGACCTTCAGGCGTACTGTGATGCCGCTGTTTAATTCTAAACCGCTTTCTTCCCATTCGACTTCCGGGGAAGAGACTGTTTTATAATCACTTCTGTTATAACCGTACGACATAAAATACGCAGACGTTCCCCAGGCTTTCTGTCCGGCAGTGAGGAATGCGTTCGCAAGATTAGAGGAATTGTGACCGGTATATTGCTGCGCGGCGGCGCCGTAATTCAGCGTATCTACGACGAGCTTGAGCAGCGGCATGTTATTGTCCGCGTCCTCACCGTAAATATCCAGGAGCTTTTGGCAATATTCGGCGATGCTGTAGTTTATTGACGCGACAAGTTGCGGTCCGGCCTGGTCCTTCAGAGTAACGAAAAGCGTCGCTTTGATATTATCACACATCATATCCGGGGCAATGTCCTCGAAGCTGAACACGTAGCAATCATCTTCTGTTTTGTATTTTTTTACGACATATTCCGTACCGTTGAACGTGAATTTTACGAACGGGTCGGACGCGACGGCGGAAGCTCCGGTGAACGGGGCACTGGGGATCTTAAAGTTTACCGCCAGACTGTCTGAAAGTGAAAGAAATGCGGATAAGAATCCGAGCTCCGGGTCAATGGCTTTCGCGACGTTTATGTCAAGCGTCCCGGCAAGCTTCGTTCCTTCAACTATTGCGGTGATCGTGGCGGAACCTTCGCTGACCGCGGCAACATTTCCGCGTCCGTCAACGGTGACAATGCTCGGGTCGCTGCTTTCCCAGATTATGCCTGAGAAAAGCGGACCGTGGCCGCTGCTGCCGGAAATAGTGACGGTCGCCCGGTTCGACAGGGAGGCGCTGTCTCCCGGAGACAGCATAGACGGGCCGCTGATGGAAAATCCAGAGAGTTTGTTGATATCTACGCGCGTCGTCTGAGTGACTTTTCCGCCGATTCCCGCCACGGATTCATCCAGCACGCTTGACGTAGAGGAGAGCTGATTCGCGACGGTCATAACGTACCTCGAGGAATTATTGAAAAAACCGGCGAGGCCGATATATCTCAGTTTCGGATTGATAAGGTTCTCATAATGCCCTGTCTGCTCTTTGCTGTCGTTGGCTTTATCGTTGTCCGTATTTAATACCCAATCATCTTTTTCATCATACCATTGCGCAATAGCGCGAAAGATCGCGTCGATGTCTGCGGATTCCCAGTTCCAGGCCAGATTTTCCGCGTTGACCCTAACGTTATAGTTATTGATAAACACGCTTGAGTCCGAAGAAAGCCTTGCGTGACCTATATAGACGGAAGATTCAACGGCGCGCATTGCTGTCGCTTTTTCAAGAAGCTGCGACCATTTAAGAGGTACGTAGTTGTCAATAGTCAGTTTCCTGGTTCTGTCATTCGGGTTTGCGATGCCTTCCTCACAAGCTTCGCGGCGAATTCTGTTGACCTCTGCCAGCAGCGCTTCTTTTGCTGCTTCGTCGATGGCAACAAATTCGCCCTCGATGCCCATCAGGACGTTGCCCTCGCCGGCGTCTGCGTAGTCGCCTTCGCGTACCGGAAAATCATCTGACGAGAACACGGCGGGAACGGCGCTGACAGTCACAATTAATGCCAAAAGGAACGCCGTGACGACTTTGAGTTTTTCCTTCGATCTGCTCCTGATCGCTTCAATTTTTTTGCTTTTCGACATCATAACGACCTCGATTCCGGGCAAATAAATTTCAAATAATTAATATTTTTTTCTCTTTGATCTGTTTATAAGCAAAAGAATGAAACTCGCGATAATGCATATTATTCCGGCGGCAGAGAATACGATGCCCCATACGGGAACGCTGCCTTTTTGATTGACCTTCTCGCCCGGAACGTCCGGTGTGCCGTTTGCCACACCTGTCGCCGGAACGGAAGCGCTGTCCGTGGCGGAAGCGTTGTCGGTGGCGGAGACGGTGGGCGAAGCGGAATTGTTGTCTGTGGTGGAGACGGTGGGCGTAGCGGAATTGTTGTCCGTGGCGGAGACATTGTCTGTGGCGGAAACGCTGTCTGTAGCGGAAGTGTTCCCGGTTGCGGAGACGGTGGCCGCTATAGAGTCTGTGGTGTCCGGGGATGGCAATGCGGTCTCGAAATCGTCCAAAGGAAGCGTAATGACAGCGTTAGGGGTATTGGTGGCGGTCGGAGCCGCGGACGAAGTTACGGCCGGAACAGCTGACGGAGCGTCTGTCGTTTGAGCTGTTGCGGGAACACTTTCCGTTGGCGCTGCCGTAGTAACGGGCGTCGGAGAAGGAGAGGGAGCGCTAGTCTTGTTCGGAGAAGGAGTGGGAGCGGCGGTCTTATTTGGAGAAGGTGAAGGAGTGGGGGCATTGGTCTTATCCGGAGAAGTAGAAGGAGTGGGATCCTTTCCCGGAACCGGGGACGGAGTCTTCGTACGGATCGGAACATCCGGAAGTTCTATCCCGAGAGAAACACGCCGGACTGATCTGGAGCCTGCATACACCTGAGAAGAAAACGCTGCAAGACCGGCTGCAAATAATGCTCCGGCGAGCAATACGATTATAATTAATAAGGCATTTCTGAACTTCATATAAAAAACCCGCTTCGTTGAGGCTGTCTTTATGTTCCGCACAGCGCGAACCTTGAACGTATATATTATATTATTATTCACAAACAAAATCAAATCTCAGCCCGTTATTGAGGCGAACCGAATGTTTTTCTTGACATTGACCGGCGACTATAATACTATTACCTCAATGATCACGGCATGCAAAAATAACTGCGGCCCGGAGCTATTTGGCCATAACCCAAAACAAACACATCACAGCATCAGGAAGAGGAAAAAGGCATGGCAGAACGGCATATAGAAGGGTACCACGTTGAAA
>JAFWQX010000167.1 GCA_017508875.1 Clostridia bacterium
CGAAAAAGCGCGCAAGCGGATAGGCGACGATCTGTTTGACTACCTGCTCCATCCGGTCATTGCCGAGGCTCCAAGGCCCGCTGACGACGATCTTAATAAGAGTATTATGACGAACAACGGCTGAGGCAGATTTTCAGCCTTAAAGAGTATCAATGGCAATAAAAAAGTCAGGCGCGGTTTTTCGATCGCACCTGACTTTTTTGATTCTCAAAAAGCGCGCCTTTTATCTCACGTTAAGATAAACGAGCATGTCGGTCTCGCCGCGGTTTGCGAAGCATGAATAGGGGATCAGCCTGATCTCAGCGCGTTCGTACTGCTCGTCGAGCGGCGCGTAAAGTTCGTCCGAAGCCTTCAGACGGAGGCCGGGGACAGTTATCACCGGCGCAGGGAACTGTTCCTGAAGTTCGGCCGCCGCTTCGTTCAGCAGCGCGCGGTCGAAAACGAGAGTATGGACGTCGCCGCCGTTGTCAACGCCTTCCGCGCAGTACACGATCGGGCCGCGCATCAGCACGGCTTTTCCGATGTCGTTGACAACGTTCGCATTGGCCGCTACGAGTACCGGCGTAATTTCGAATTTTACCGTAAACTCTCCCGCCTCGAACCGGGCGTAGCCGTTGTCAACAACGCATGCGGCGTCTGCTGTGAATCTGCCTCGCGTCCAGCCCGGTATGCGTACGTATACAGGCACGTTCGAACTGATCTTTACGCTTCCGTCCAGCGGGTAGCCGGTCTCCTGAGTGACAAGCGCGCCTCCGCAGCGGAATTCGCTCTGACCGAACTGATTTACGTATACTGTTTTAGCTTCTTCGTCGTATGCGTAGAAATGATCGCCTATCGAAGGAATGAAGCGCGTCAGATTGGGAGGGCAGCAGGAGCAGTTGAAAACTTTCACTCTCTGCGTGATCGGCCAGCGCTCGCGGTCGCCTGTCGCGGTGATGCGGCTGCGGTCGCGCATGCGGATCTCGAGGGGATTTTCGTAGAAGAATTTGTCACCGTCGAGCGACAGGCCGGAAAGGGCGCCGTTATACATCTCGAGCTCAACTACGTCGGCGTATATTGACCGCTTCACCGGATCTGCCTTGAACATACGGCTCGCGAAAAAGGCGAGACCGATCGACGCGCACGTTTCTGTGTACGCCTGGCCGTTCGGAAGGTCGTACGGGATCGTGAACGCTTCACCTATGCACGTGGAACCGATGCCTCCGGTAATATACATCTTTCGCGAAGTGACGTCGCGGAACAGATCACGGCACGCGGCCAGCAGCTCTTCATCACCGGTCTCACCGGCGAGATCCGCCATAGCGGAGTAGAGATACATTGCCCGGACTGAATGTCCGAACGCTTCGTGCTGTTCGCGGATCGGGGCGTGGGACTGTGCGTAGCGGATGTTTCCTAAGATCGGGACCTCGGCATTGCCCGGCTGTCCGCGCATTTCCAGGAAGAATTTCATCAGCTTGAAAAAGCGCTCTTCGCCCGTGGTTTTGTACATTTTATAAAGCGCGAGTTCGATCTCTTCGTGGCCCGGCGTTACGAACGGGGCGCTGCGCTCGATCATAAACACTTTCGCGATATAGTCCGCGTATTTTTCCATTATCTTCAGGAAGCGGTCGCGGCCCGTCGCTTTATAGTACGCACACGCGGCTTCCATAAGGTGCCCGGCGCAGTAAAGCTCGTGCCAGTCCCTGTTTTTGAAGCGGTTTTCGGGGTCAACGACGGTGAAATATATGTTGAAGTATCCGTCTTCGCCCTGATTTTTTTCTATGTTGTCAATAAGCGCTTCTACTTTTTCTTCGAGTTCCGGTGCGTTTCCGGCGTCAATGACGTACGCTACGCTTTCCATCCATTTGGCAACGTCGGAGTCCCAGAAGTAATGCGGCCGGTTCGGCATGCCTTCCTTCCAGTCGCAGCGAAAAGCGTCGATCCTTCCGGTTTCCGCGAATCTGTCGTACACCGCGTTTATCGTTACGTTCCGGTTCAGATCGAGCTTATCTTTCCAGTATCCTCCGGTGATCTTTGTATATCTGTGGTCGCAGATCATTTTAATAATCCTCCTGCTCATCAGCTTTTAGTTATGTTTAAAGTTGCGTTTCCGGCGGCGAACAATTTTTATGATACGTTTTTCACCGTTCCGATAGACACGTATCCGTCCAGTACGGCCCGGAGATCAGAACCCGGCTCGGAATCGATATTGACCGCGCCTTCGATCAGGTAGCGTGCGCCTCCTCCGGGAAGAGTTTCCAGTATTCTGTATTTGTCCCTGAATCCCGAGTGCCGCGATACGAACCGGTCGCGCAGAATGCCTTTGCACTCGGAAAGAACGCTGCCGGTGAAATTTACGTTTAAGATGCTGCGGTCCGGGGCCTGAAGGTCTATTAATTCTTCTAAAACGTCATTAAGATAAAACTCCGCGGTTTCCCCTTGGGAAGTGTGATCTTCCGAAAAAGCGATCGCCCGGGAGCCGAGAAATACCGCTTCGAACGCGGCGCCTGCGGTGGCGGAATACTGGAGATCCGCGCCTACGTTATACCCGTGATTTACGCCGGAAAGCACGACGTCCGGCACGTTCGGCAGAATATTGTGAAAACCGACCCGCACGCAGTCAGCGGCGCTGCCTGTGCAGGAAAACGCTCTGACTCCTTCGACAGGGTACTCCTGAGGGTACACGTCGAAAGGGACTCGCAGCGAAATACTGTGGGAAGCGGCGCTTCTCTGGCCGTCCGGCGCAACGATCCAGACTTCGCCGAAGCTTACCGCCGCCCTGGCGAGCCTCAGCAGTCCCGGGGCGTCGATGCCGTCGTCGTTAGTTAATAATATGAGCCGCCCGTTCATCTTATCCCGCGTTTTGCGATTTCAGTGAGGAGCTTCAGCATTTCTACAGTGAGTTCTTTGTTTGCCGTAAGCAGGTCATAAAGACCGTCCTGGGAGAGGACGCCCTTCTTCAGTACCGTGACAAGCATTCCGGCTTCGTCTGCTTCGTAGTCTTCCTTCCAGTCGCCTCCGTCATAATAAGCGGCCAGTTCGGCGAAACCGCCGAGTGCGTTCTTGTAGTTCTCGAGCGCGCAGGATAATTCTTTTTCGGCTTTAAGGCATACGTCGAAGTTTTGCTCCATTTTATTGATGCGCGCGATTCTTGTCTTTTTGTCGATCATTTTTATGTTCCTTTCCGGATTAGTCCTTTGTTTTCTTTTTGCATTTCAAAATTATGATCACAGCGGCGGTGATTACCGCGACTGCACATATGGCTACAGTCACGATCAGGGGATAGTTCGGGTGTTTGAGGACAGAGCGTCCGTTGTCTTCGGGTTCCTGCGTCGGAACTGCCGTCGGGGGCACCTCGTATTCGCCGGGGTCAACTTTCTCAGTCTCTTTCGGGTCACGGGTGATGTTCAGCGCTTTATCTGAACGCAGCACACGCCCCGAGTCGTCGATCTGTTCGTAACCCTGGTCGGCAACGAACAGGTATTGGCCGCCGTACGCGATCGACGTCAGCGGATTTTCCTGGTCTCCGGAACTCATTGACGCGACTTCAGAAAGATCGGAGCGGTTCAGCACCAGAACTTTTGAATCAGCCCCGTTGTAAGTTGAGACAAACAGGTAATCGCCGGCGGTACAGATACCGTACGCTTCGTTGATTGCCGCGCGGGCAGCGATCGTTTTCCCGTCGGGACTGAGCTTCAGCACGTGGCTGCCCTTAGCCGGACCGTTGTCCTTAAGCAGGCAGGTGATATATACGTTTCCGTCGACGTCAACGGCGACGTAGCCGGGGTCGCGTTCTGATTCTGTGAGTTCGTAGTAGTCAACGACTCCGCCTTCTCCGAAACCGTCGTACAGTTTCATATTCGTAGGATCCGTGACGTCGTAGCAGCGTATCGTGTCAACGTGATAGCACGTGAGCGCGTACAGGAGGATCCGGTCGCCGGATCTGTGCACAGCCACTCCGTTAATGCCTGTGATCTCGCCAAGTTCTTCAACAATATGACCGATCTCCTGATAATAATTGTCATAGCAGTATATGCTGCAATATCCGGTATCGGCGTGTGTGACGCCAACGAAAAGGAAGCCGCGGTTATCGACCGCGAGACCTTTCGCATAATAATTGCCCTTATCTACAGGTATGTCCGGGTCAACGGCCGGCGCAAATTCTGTTATTTTTTCGAACGTTCCCGCGTCATGTACGGAGATATGCGCTTCGTCACCGTACGGGCCGTGAAGGTAGCCCAGGAACAGTCTCTTTCCGTCCGGCGATGCGGCAAAGCCGCGGAGTCCGTAGGCATTTTCTTCGAACGCGTCCGGGGCAATTACCGTCTCGAGGGCGGCTCCGTCAAATACTTCATCGTCATTCCCTGCAAAGCAAATGAGCGACCCCGACAGCAGCGAGACTGTCAGGATCGCGGAGATAATAATCGCGACAAATTGTGTTGTTTTAGTTAATGTCATTTTTGTTTCTTTAGGCCTCATTTCGCTTTAATAAACTCGCTCGCATACAGCGAATCTGCAACTTCTAACGGTTTATCGGTTATTCTTATTTCAGCGACAGAACCGGCGAAAAGTCTGCGGATCATACCTTCCGGAGAATTCTCGTTTTTAGATTCCTTTTCGAGGCCGCCGCCGAACTTGCGCCCTACTCCTACTTCCCAGGAATAGTCGGGATTTGCACAGAATATATTTTCAAAACCGGTCCAGGAATCGTAAAGTTTTTCGCCGTCGAGCCAGACCGATATTTTACCCATGTCGTCCATCGTTACCATCACGTGATGCCACGTGTCCGCTGCGATAAGGATCTCATCCATCTCTGTGTTCAATTTCATTTCTTCGTTTACTAAGAGGAGCTGAAGCCAGGTCTGGTTTCCGTTTAAAGTGCCGGTCGTGCTGTCATTGTTCCATTCTGATAAGGCGATGGAGAACGGCGGCTCGTTCTGCTCTTCGATAACACCCTGGCGGGAGAAGATCCCCGTGTACCTGTTATAGTCATTGTCAAGGTCCTTTGAGAGCTTGAAGATCACTTCTATTGAGAAACCGCCGGTAAATTCGGAGGAATTGATCGGGGCTCCTTTCACTGTCTCGAGGTATTTGCCGGAGGTGTAGCCGCCGGTATAGCTCGTTTCGGATGCTTCGTACGGGTCAACGCCTGCCGCGAGCGCTTTGGTGTTGTTGAATTTCAGACCGGAGCCGAACTTAAAAGCGTCGCCGTCAACGTCGTTGTCCCAGCTGAAAATGTCGAGCTGATCGCCGTTGCCCACGGTTTTGGCAATAAGGTCGTTTCCGTTTCCTGAAAGATCCTTGAACCCGATGGTGTCGTCGTCAACAGATCCGGTGAAGTTTCCTTCCTGATTTTGCAGTTTCCAGTGGGCAAGGACCTGATACTGCGTTCCTGCAGGTTCTTCTGTCGGGGCTTCGGTATTCAGGCCGACTGGCTCAGGCTTTTCGGATCCCGGTTTGCAGCCGGCGGCCGCGCCGAGGGCAATTATTAGGCACACCAGTGTTGCTATAAATGCAAAGCTGTTCTTGGTGAACTTTTTCATAGATTTTCCTCCCGATTTTGCGGTTTTTAATGACCTAATTGTATAGAAAAAGAGCCTTGAAGTCAAGAGCGAACAGGAACGACTAACGAGTAACGATGAAGTGTACCCCATGTCAAGTACAATTTTGATTGTAGTGTTTATTTTTCCCCAAATCTGTGTTACACTGTTCTCATCCGCTCGGAGGATAGGGCAACGCTGGGGAGCGACCTGAGCGCCGGCGAATCGGGGAGGCAGTGTATCGAAAGTGTGCACTGTCTTTTCTTTATACTGCCTTCCCGCACAAAGCGATAAACCCCCGGGGTTTGGGGTGGAACCCCAAAAGCATAACATTTCAGACTGCGATCGGATATACACCTGTTGTTGCATATCTGTAATATTCCTTCGGTGACAGCTTTGAAAGCTCCCACTGATATCGGTCGTTGTTATAGTAATCAATCCAGTCATCAATCTTTTCTTTTACTTCGCAAAAACTTTTCATCATTGCGATTTCATATTTGATCTCATCCTTCATGTGTCCGAAAAAGCTTTCTTGTGGCGCGTTATCCCAGCAGTTTCCTTTCCTCGACATGGACTGTACAAACGAGTAGTCTTTGAGCTTGTCAATAAACGCTTTGCTGGTATAATGACATCCCTGGTCGCTGTGTATAATCGTTGTATCATCCAGCGTGCAGCCGTATTCTATTACTAGGTCGTCAACCGTCTGTAGCACGAAATCAACCATTAAATTCGGGCTGAGTTCATACGCAAGGATCTCGTGAGTAAAAGCGTCGAGAATTGTCGACAAGTAACAGACACCTCTGTCGTAGAAAATATACGTGATATCCGTCAGTAGCACTTTCCTTACACCGCCGTCATCGAATTTGCGATCAACAACATTCGGAAACACAGAATTGGTCTTGATTGCTTTTGCCATCTGCCGGTACGGATTTGGCCTTCGAAAGGGGCATTTCAACCCGTATTTTCGCATCAAACGCCGTATCTTCTTCAAGTTCATTCTTTGTCCCATATGAAGCAGCCGCATAAAAATGCCTCGTGCTCCCTTGGCATAGCCGCGGAATTTGTACGCTTTGAGGATCATTCCGAAGTCAATTCGATCGGATTCTTCTCGCTTTTCGCGTATCGACGCCGCATCTTCCCACGCATAATATCCCGATCTGGAAACGCCGGCAATTTCGCATAGCCGTGAGATGCTGAGCAGATTGTTGTCTCTTTTGATGGCATTATGAATGATTTCGTACTTTCCCTGCGTCATCACCTCCGCTTTTCCTCCTTCCCACCGCATTCTTCTTCCAGTGTTCGAATTTTTTTTAAAAAGTCGTTTTCTTGTTCAAGATATGCGTTGCGGTGCTCCAGTTCCCGTATACGTTTCATCATCTGTGCTTCAGTGCTCGGTGCTGTCTGCAAACTTTTGTCTTTTCTCTTGTCCGCAAAGCCCGAGTCATCCTCTGCTTTGCTTACCAGCTTGTTACGAAAGTTTTGAATCCTTTTGCCTCCTAACTTCGTTACATCAAAACCTGCTTCTGTGAAGATTTCTCTCATTGGTTTACCATGTTTGTATTCTTCGTAAGCTTTGAGCTTGAATTCTTTTGTGAATGTTACTGTCCATTCCGTCGCCTTTTCTACGTTTGGATTCTCATTCATTGCCTTTACGAGTTCTTTTGGTATTTGCTGCCTTTTCATTTCTGTATCCAACCTTTCTAACTTGACTGGATACTTCTACCATATCCTGCCCATTTTGTCCACTGTCCTTTTCGTAGGGTGCCGTCTCTTTACTTTTGTCCTTTTTCGGGGGACGTCATCTCTTGCACTACTTTCGACGTGTCCATTTTTATGGGGACAGTTTACTCTGAACTCTTAACTCTTAACTCTGAACTCTTAACTCTTAACCCGATATCGTGCCCTCACTCGCTTTGACTCATCCTTCCCATTATCACATCCCCGTTGTCCCGGAGCCATTTGCTGCACTCATAATAGTTCGGAAAAACGCTCAGGACGCGCGCGTAGAACCGGTCGGAATGGTTCATTTCAAAGCGGTGGCAAAGTTCATGAACGACGACGCTGTCGAGCACTTCGGGAGGCGTAAGCATCAGAAGACAATTAAAATTGAGATTGCCCTTCGCGCTGCAGCTCCCCCACTTCGAGCGCTGATTGCGGATAGTGATCCGGCCGTAATTGACGCCAAGAAGCCCCGCGTAATACTTTACCCGCTCAGGGATCACTCTGAGCGCCTCGTTCGCGAGCCTTCGGATCTCATCCATTGTCAGCAGCCCGTTCTCCTCGATCGCCTCTTGCCTGAGCTTCGCACGCTCTGCGCTTTCGGCAAGTTTCTTATCTATCCAGGCTCCGTTTGCGTCAACGAACCGGCGGATCTCCCGTTCTCCGGCCCTGTACGGTGCGCGGACAATTACCTCTCCGTCTTTTATTTGTATTGCTATCGTTTTCCGGCTGCTGCGGATCAGTGTGTACTCCATCCCGTTTTCTCCCTGACTGTGCTTCTGCTTGCTGTAATTATATGGCTGAGCGAAGGAAAAAGCAAACGGCAGGTACCGAAGAAAAGTGTTGACATTTGCGCGGATAGTGGTATGATTATTGTGCGTAGAGGCGCGTCTCACATCAGTAGGCGTCACAGGGCATGCGGAAAGCCGTGAAAGTGACGGTCGAAAGGGAAAGACGCCGAAGATCAGGTGTTTACGCGCGCCCGGTCTGGTTCCCCGGGAAACACCCTCGGAACTGTCAGCGCACCGGCTAAATGAAGGTGCGGTGGAGAGCTATGTTGACGTCCCGAAAGAGGGAAACGTTGTCATCGTATCTGCCGCCTGTCTGGCGGCTGTATTTATATATAAGAGGCTCCGTAAAACACGGACGCATTACGGAAGCACGGTAGAACATTATCAGTTTAAGGAGTTTTAGTATGAAAGATTTTTATGACGTAGGTATCATCGGCGCCACCGGAATGGTGGGTCAAAGATTTATGCTGCTTTTAGCGGATCATCCGTGGTTTAAGGTCAAGGTACTTGCTGCGAGCGCCAGATCTGCCGGGAAACGGTACGAAGAAGCCGTTGGCCCGAAGTGGTCGATGACGTCCCCCATCCCGGATAAGCTCAAAGATATAGTTGTAAAAGACGCCGTAGCGGACGCCGAAGAGATTGCCTCCACGGTAGATTTCGTATTCTGCGCCGTAGATATGAAGAAAGATGAGATCAAAGCGCTCGAAGAACGTTACGCACGCCTCGAATGCCCCGTCATTTCCAATAACAGCGCAAACCGCTTCACGCCCGACGTGCCTATGATCGTACCCGAGATCAACCCCGAGCACGCAGCTGTGATCGACTTCCAGAAAAAACGTCTCGGCACGAAGCGCGGTTTCATCGCGGTCAAATCGAACTGCTCGCTCCAGAGCTACGTCCCTGCCCTTCATCCTCTGCGCCAGTTCGGCCTCTCAAAAGTGCTCGTATGCACGTATCAGGCCATTTCCGGCGCGGGCAAGACGTTTAAAAGCTGGCCCGAGATGATCGATAACGTCATTCCTTTCATTGGCGGCGAAGAAGAAAAATCCGAAAAAGAGCCGCTGAAACTGTTCGGAAAGCTAAACAGCGAAAACGGGATCATTGTCCCCGCAGATTCGCCCGCATTCACCGCGCAGTGCATCAGAGTGCCCGTATCGGACGGCCATATGGGAGCGGTATTCGCATCGTTTGACAAGAAATTGCCCCCGCTCAATGAAATTATCGACATCTGGAATAACTACGAAGGCGAAGCTCAGAGACGCAATCTCCCGAGCGCCCCGAAGCAGTTCCTTAAATATTTCGACGAGGATAACAGACCTCAGACCGGCCTTGACCGTATGCGTGAAAACGGCATGGGCGTCTCCATCGGACGTCTAAGGGAAGACACACAGTACGACATTAAATTCGTATGCCTTTCGCATAATACCATACGCGGTGCTGCAGGCGGAGGCGTGCTGATGGCGGAGCTGCTGGCGAGCATGGGATATCTCGACTAAAACATAAAAACGCAATAATAAACAGACCTACATAAACAGCATTGTAAAAGCGACTCGCTTATCAACGAACGGAGGAACTACATATGAAAAAGCCGGTATTTGTCGGCGCCGGATGCGCCATCATAACACCTTTTAAGGGTGCGGATAACTGCGAGACCAATTTCGAAAAACTTGGTGAACTGATCGAATTCCAGATCTCCGGAGGGACGGATGCCATTATCATCTGCGGCACCACCGGCGAATCCTCTACCATGCCGGACAGCGAGCACCTTTCCGTCATTGAATACGCCGTAAATAAAGTTGCCGGCCGCATCCCCGTAATAGCGGGCACCGGTTCAAACGACACGGCACACGGCATAAATCTGAGCCGCGAAGCTGTGAAGCGTGGCGCAGACGCACTTCTGCAGGTCACCCCCTACTATAACAAAGCGACGCAGAAAGGGCTCATAAAGCACTACTCCGCGATTGCCGCCGCAGTGGACGTCCCGATCATACTTTATAACGTTCCGTCGCGCACCGGGGTCAATATTGCCCCCGACACTCTTAAGGAGCTTTCTCGCATCCCTAACATCAACGGCGTAAAGGAGTGCAATCTTTCCCAGGTCTCCGAGACCCGCTCCAAATGCGGCGATGAACTGAATATCTGGTCAGGCGAAGACGGTCAGGTATCGCTGATGCTCGGCGCCGGCGCTCAGGGCGTTATTTCGGTCGTGTCAAACTTATATCCGCGCGTTATGCACGATATGGTAATGAAATACAAAAACGGCGACGTGAACGGTTCGTGGGACCTGCAGGCTTCCATACTCGGGCTGGTGAAAGCGCTGTTCTGCGAGGTCAATCCGATTCCGGTAAAAGAGGCGCTCAATATCAAGGGTTTCGGCGTCGGAGGCTGCCGCCTTCCGCTTTGTGAGATGGAAGATAAGAACGTCGCGTTTCTTCGCTCCGCGCTCGCTGATTTTGACGCGAAGATGTGAGGAGAGGCTTAAATGAGTAACGAAATCAAAGTTCAGACTACCGGAATACTGCTTTCCGGAGCGCTGGGACGGATGGGCCGCGCGATAGCAGGGCTCGTTGAAGAGAAAAATAAAAACTGTCCCGCAGACAGCCCGGCCTTCAAGATCGTATGCGGCGTCGACGCACTCGCCGGAGCAACTTCCCCGGCAGCGGGACAGGCAGGTACGCCGTTCCCTGTTTATAAAGGATTTGAGGACGTTCCGCAGAATATATGCGCGGACGTCATAATAGACTTTTCACATTATTCATTGACGCGCGCGCTGCTGGAGTTTGCCGTAGAGCGTAGGCTTCCGCTCGTACTCTGCACCACCGCGATCCAGAAAGAAGACATTGCCCTGGCAGAAAAAGCCGCGGAAGTGATACCTGTCTTCCGTTCTGCAAATATGTCAGTCGGTATCGCGCTTGTAAAGAAGCTCATACGCGAATCGGAAGCGTTTCTTGGCGACGATTTCGACGTAGAGATCGTGGAAAAGCACCATAACAGGAAGCTCGACGCGCCCAGCGGCACCGCTCTCGCACTTGCGGACGCTGTTTCGGAGGCAAGAGAAGGCGGTTTCGATTATGTTTTCGACAGATCTGCGCGCCACGAAAAACGTTCAAAACGCGAGCTCGGCATCAGCGCGGTGCGCGGCGGGAATATTGTCGGCGACCATTCCGTGATGTTCATCAGCGACAATGAAATTATTGAGATCTCTCACAGTGCGCTTTCGCGGAGCGTGTTTGCCGACGGAAGCCTGCGCGCAGCAACGTTTTTAAAAGGCAAAGGGCCCGGGAAATACGGGATGGACGATATCGTTTAAGGACCGGCAGAACCGTCCGGATCTACTCCTCCCAAAGCCCGGAAATAAAATACAACAGCACCAGCGCGGTATAGACGGAAAAGAAGTTGCCCTTCTCATCCCTGCCGCGCTTTAATATTTGTTTTGCCTCCGCACGGTCAATAAATACGCTTCCTTCAAACTGCTCCGTGCCCGAAACGCCGTCGTAATTTATATTCAGCTGACAGTCTTCGGGAACGTTCAGTACGGCGCAGGCAATAGCGTTGCTTTCGTCAGTCATTCCCGGGGAGCTGAACAGCGCCTGATCCACCATGAACAGCCTGTCTCCCCTGCCTCGGTCGATCGAGATGCCGGTCTCTTCCTCTATCTCCCTCTCCGCCGCATGGAGCACCGCTTCTTCGGCAGTTCTTCCTTCGATATCTTCGGGATCGATCAGACCCGCGGGAGGACTCAGAAGAAATCGCGCGCACGGGTAGCGATATTCATAGCTGAGCAGAAGCTTCGCGCCTTCGGAAGACCTTTTGATGATGACGGCGCACGTTACGGCATCGGGCAGAAGCGCTTTGAACTCATCATCATTCATCGAAGCGACCAGCCTGTCCCTGCCGCGGCGCGACGCCTCAAAATAATGCTTACCGGGAGCATATTGAAGATCGTACGCTTTTAAAAATCTGTTTTCGAGCAATGGCACGACGTTCTGACCGGGCGCTTGCACGTTATTATCATTATCAGTCATAACACACCACGCCTTCTCATCAGCCGCAGATCGCAATGATCGCGTCGGCAAATATTTCAATGCTCTTAAGCAGCACGTCAAGGAGCATAAATTCATCCGGACCGTGCATGCGGTTATCAACGCCGGGCATAGCGCAGCCGAAAGCGACGCCGTTGTCAATATTATGCACGTACGTTCCGCCTCCGATGGCGAAAGGCTCAGCGCCGTTGTCCCCCGTGACCTTCTTGTAACTCGAAAGCAGTTTCTGCACGAATCCGGATTCTTTCGGAACGTAATGGCATGGATTCAGCGAAATATTGACGGCATCCGCACCTGCGCTGAGCAATGCTTTTTTCAGAGGCCCCATAAAGTTTTCCTCAGAAGCCGCGGCAGGCACCCTGCTGTCGATTATTGCTTTGAATTCGCCATCTTCCGCGTCGTAGTGAGTAACGTTAAAGCTCGAAGAGATGCGCCCGCTGATATCGTCAGAGATATCGATACCGGCACTTTCTCCGTGATGCACGCCGAAAGGATAGAGCTTTGATAGACCGCGCACGAGCTTAGTCACTTTATCGTCGAAAGGCAGCGCGGAAATAATCTCCATCAGGCACGTAAGGCTGTTAAGTCCGTTTTCGGGAGTTGAAGCGTGGCCGCCCACTCCGCGTACGTCGATCGTGATGACGTTTCCGTCAGTTTTTACGTCAAGCCCGGCGCCGCATCTGCGTGCCACAGAAGCAGCGATCCCGGCCACTTCGGAGGCGTTTATTCCGGCTTTTCCCGCGTCAATAACACACTCTGCGGAGTACGGTATCATATTGCGCCTGAGACCTGCGTGAATGCTCCTTAAAGGCGAGTTTCCGGCTTCAGCAGTACTGAACCGCTTAACGATCTCGGTGCCCGAAATACCGCGTTCAGCGTTGATCAGCGGGTAATCGGCATCGGGTGAAAAACTGTATTTAGCGTGAGGCTCGCGGTCGAAATAATATTCAAGATCCCCGAGTCCGAGTTCTTCGCAGCCGCCCAGCACGAGGCGAACGTTCCTGCGAAGAGGAATGCCCAGTTCTTTGATCGCGCGCATCGCATACATCGCGGCGATCGCCGGGCCTTTATCATCCGCTGAACCTCTGCCGTAAATTATCCCGTCTTCAGTAAGGAGCGGTTTAAACGGATCTGTGACGCTCCAGCCTTCTCCGGCCGGGACAACGTCGAGGTGAGCGAGTATATCAAGTTCTCTCTCTCCTTCGCCCAGATCGGCGGTGACAACGTAATTATCGTAATTTTTCACGCGGTCGAATCCGTATTTTTTAAGAAGCTCCTCTCCTGCCCTGAGCGCCATGGCGCTGCCGCTGCCGAACGGGTGCTTTTCATCCCTGCCCTCTTCGGTATATGAGCTGTCGATCCTCATAAGACCGAACAGGTCGTCAAGTATTTCATTTTTGCGGGCGTCAATAAATCCTCTGATCCGTACCGCGTTGTCCGTATTCTTAATTTCGCTCATAACTGCTGCACACTCCTGTAAAAACTCATATATATAAGCATAATTATTGTCCGTATATCAAAGAAACCGCGTTACTCCCGGCTCTCTTCCTTACCTTCGTCAATATCCCTTATCACCAGCGTAAGTGTCCCGTCCGGCTCGCGCACGTACTCCATAGCCTTGGGGTTATCGTACACTTTTACCGGGATTTTTACCTCGATACCGTGGCGCGACTTTATCGTCTGGCGCGATATGCGTTTTACGAGCGACGGGGGCACAGGCAGTCTGGCGTCTGTATCCACGGGAAGGCGGTCCGCGATCGCCCTGAAATCAGAGGCAGCCTCGGGAAACTCTTCGGAAAAATTTTCAAAGATATTGTCCATTTTGAACATGGTCTGGTTGGAAAGCTCGCGGCACATAAGCCCGGCCACCTTAGGCTTCATATTGACCGTAGGACCATAATGCTCCTCGTACACGCGCTCCGCCACTTTACGCACCGTCTCCAGCTGCTTTTTCACGGAAAGATTGTCCGTAACGCCTAAAATAACGGAAGATATATAATAATCCTTGACCCCGCCTATCTCGTACTTTTTCTCCAGCACGTACACGTCGCGCGTGTCAATATTCACGAAAAACGCTTCGTCGATTTTTGCGGTCTTTCCGGGCAGTATGCCCTGATGTTTTACGAAATTTATCGAATGCGTGTCGGCAACGGCGCGAAAATCGTGTATGAACGACGTTTTGTAATTGAATTTCATAGCCGCGAGGTAGTCCTCTCCCGCTATCGAAAGCGTGAGCACTATGAGGTCTCCCGAAGGCACGCCGCCCGAATCCTGCATCACGCCGAAGAAACGCCGCCCGAGTTCCTGCGAAAATTCCACGAAAACGTGCCTTACGTCCGGAAGATTCGAACTCACGAACCCGTCGCGCTCAAACGCGCACTTCTTAGTATCATCGCTGTTGAACGCCTTCACGATGTGCGCTTTCAGATAGTCCTCAGAATCGTCGTCGAGCGCCGTCGGAAAATTAGAGAGCACCGGTTCAGGCATAGACAGGTCAAGGAAATGTATGATCACTTTTTCGATCGTCACACTGTCAGCGCTTATTAGTTCAGGCATTATATATACTCCTCCCGCCGTTTGGCGAATAATATCTCAGTCTTTAACCAGTCACAGCAGCACTTCTTTATTCGTGCCATAGAATATATCATCTTTTCCGGAGATCATGCGGCAAAACTCTTCAAATCGCTCCCATTCGTCCTCCGAAACGTCAAATTCGTACGCGTGGCCCCAGATGTAGAACAGCTGCGGGCGGTCCGGCTTCAGGTCAATAAACTCCTGCCCCAGTTTGAAAAGTCCGTTTATATCCGCATGGTGATGGATAGTCGGGTCAAGCACCAGGAGGTCTTTGGGCAATTCAAAATTATACGTCGCGGTAGTGGTCCGCGAATATTTGACTCCCGTATTATTACGTATGACGTCGGCAACGTGTTCGTTCATACATGGCGTGCCTCCCGGGTATGCCATACCTACTACTTCGTACCCCGCAAGTTCGCTGAGCCTTATACGGTCTTCTTCCACTTCTTTGATTATTTCTTCGTCGGAGAGTGAGCTGAGCGAAGGATGATGCAGAGTATGTACCGCGATCTCATGGCCCTCGTAAACACCGCGCACTTCATCAGGATGCAGTTTAACGTGGGCAAGGTTCGCGCCCTGCTGGTATATCGACCACGGCTCTCCGAGCTTTGCCGAATTAATATTGAACGTGCATTTAAGCCCGTATTTATTGAATATTCTGACCAGCCGCCTGTCCTGTGTGACGCCGTCGTCATAGCTGAACGTTACCGCTTTTAGCTTTCCGCCGAACGTTTTTACCTGCTTATCTTTGATTTCCTCCGGCATGATACCGTCTCCCCTCATAATTCCTCCGGTAGTTTGACTATCCTGTACGCCTCGTTGCGCGAGATGCCGTACCTGGAAGCGAGCGCTTTCATTGCCTCCTTTGGAAGGCTGCCTCCGCTGATCAGCGAATTGTAATAATCGCGCATTTCCGCCTCGCTCCCCGCTTCTGCCGCCGAAACGTGTCCGCATGAGGTCTCCGGAAGCGAGGAGCCTTCGATGCAGAGCACAAATTCGCCTCTCGGTCCGGTCGCCTCAAATTTCGAAAGCAGTTCTCCTGCGGTCCCGCGGAGCACTTCTTCGTGTGTCTTCGTAAGTTCCCTGCAGACCGCGATGCGCCTCCCGGGAATGCCCGCGGCTTCGAACCGTTCGTTAAGTTCCGCAAGCGTCTTAAGCATGCGGTGAGGAGCCTCGTAGCACACCGTTGTCCGCGACTCGCGCATAAGGCGTTCGAAAAAGGCGGAGCGCTGTTTATTGTCCGTCCCGATAAATCCTTCGAACACGAATCCGTCGGTCGGAAGCCCCGACAGCACCAGCGCGGTGACGCACGCCGACGCTCCCGGAACAACAGTCACTCCGATTCCGCGGTCAATGCAGTCCCTTATCAGTTCCCGGCCCGGATCGCATATTCCCGGCATCCCCGCATCGGATACGAGGGCAATATCCGCCCCTGCTTCGAGCTTTTCCAATAGTTCGGGCCCGCGGCTCAACTTATTATGTTCAAAATAACTCACGAGCGGCTTTTTTATGCCGAAATGCTCCAGGAGCCCCAAAGTATGGCGCGTATCCTCCGCCGCGATCAGATCGGCGTTCTTTAGCGTTTTTAGCGCACGCAAGGTTATGTCGTCAAGGTTTCCTATCGGCGTTGCCACCACGTAAAGCATGAGTGCCTCCCGAAATCGATCTGACCGCCTTCTGAGCGGCGTCAATTATTCTCCCCGATCACCGTTGGCGCGGTGACCCTGAGCCCTTTCCCTCCGCCTTTTCTGGCGGTCAACAAGAACATCACCGGAGGCTTCTCAACGTTCGCGTGTACGAACGTGAGCTCTCCCGCCTCGCACCCGGCCTCCCTGAGCGCGCAAAGCGCATCGGTCAGTCTGTCCGGTCTGTTCACCATAAATATATATCCTCCCGGGACAAGCAGCGTACATGCCGCCCGGATCATTTCTTCCTGTGTGCGCGCGATCTCGTGCCTTGCTCCGGCGATCCCCGATATGTCGCTGACGATCCCGCTCCCCGCTCTCACGTACGGCGGATTCATCGTGACGATATCGTACGCTCCGGCCTTAAGACAGCCGTCGCATATATCCGCGTTCAACACGCTGACAACGTCTCCGATCCCGTTCAGCGTGACGCTCCTCCGTGCAAGGTCGCACATCTCCGCCTGTATCTCCACGGCGGTGTAATTCGCGCCGTACGGGTCAATTCCGTCTTCCGCGTTAAGTTTTCCGTACATAAGGACAGGTATTACCCCCGTACCGGTACCGACGTCAACGACCCTCACGGCTCCTGTCGATTCTGTTTTTCCCGGGCTTCTGAGCCTTTTCAGGAGCCTCACGGAGCTTTTTATCGCTTTAGCTGCATAGTTAGCAAGCAGCACCGCGTCCGTCCCGTATCGGAAAGTGCCTTTTTTCTGCAATATTCTAAGTCCGGCGCACTGAAGATCATCGATCTGTTCGCCTTCTTCGCTCCGGCAGTATTGAGTTATGTTCTCTTCAATGTCGTCAAGGTACATTGCCGTTTCTGCGCTTTTCCGTTTCAGTGGATTTCCGTTTACCGGCTTTTCCGTTTCAGGGCTTTACTGGTTGCGGGGCTTTATTGTTCACAGGGCTTTCGTTTCTAAACAGACAAGGCTGTCTCACAAAGAGACAGCCTCCCGTAAAACACAATCAATTAACTCCGCAATCACTCTTCAGGCTTGGGAGCTTCAACAGGGCAAACCTGTGCGCAATTTCCGCACTCAATGCAAGCAGAAGCATCGATTTCGTATTTACCGTCACCCTCGCTGATGCATTCTACAGGGCACTCCGCAGCACATGCGCCGCAGGAAATGCAATCGTCTGAAATTTTGTATGCCATAAGAAACACCTCCAATATTTCGTTGATAAGCATATTGTACCATTTTTTGCGCAAATGTCAATAGGGCTGCGGAGAGGCAACGAGGAACGAGCAACTATCTCCGATGAGTTAAGAGTTCAGAGTTTAGAGTTCAGAGTTCAGAGTTAAGAGTTCAGAGTTAAGGGTTAAGAGTTAAGAGGCGAAGCGGCCTCGTTGCTCATTTATACGGCCGCAAATAGTGAAAAGGAAGAATGCGGCCGTGCGACCAACCTCACCAATACGGCCGCAATTGGAAAAAGGCGAACCGAATGATAGCACGAATTTTGGGTCTCATGCGCTCCCTACATTAACTTGCATTTCGGTCAAACAAAATTCTTAGCTATTCATTCGGCTTCGCCAAAGATCAAAAGGTTGAAAAGCGGCCTCATTGCTCATTTATACGGCCGCAAATAGTGAAAAGGAAGAATGCGGCCGTGCGCCGCTACTCTAAACTCTGAACTCTAAACTCTGAACTCTAAACTCTGATCGTTCATCGTTGCTCGTTACCAGTTGCCCACGGTTGCCACCTGAGAGTTGCTTTTTTTGCGGAATTGTGAGATAATACTCACGCGAAGGGCACAAAAGGCCATGCAGAATCGTCGGCAGATACGGGGATGTACTGGTTTCGACGGGGTCATTGGTGCGCCGGCTGCAGGCAGAGGTTCCCGTTGGCCTCTTTAAAAAGCGGGACTTTAAAATTAAACGCTAACGACGATTTAGCACTTCAGGCTGCCTGACGGCAGTCCCGTCGCCCTTCCGGTTACCGGGCCGGGAGCAAGCGGCGTCAATAATCCGGTCCTGTCCGTATGGCGGTTAAATCGGAGAACGGCTCAGCCAAAGCTTTGAGGCTGCGCGGCACTTATGAAGCTACCTGACGCACGACCTTGACTGCCGGGGCCTGCGGAAGGAAATTTTAAATGACAGTCTAAGCCTGTAGAAGCTCGCGAGGATCTGATTTCGGACAGGGGTCCGATTCCCCTCATCTCCATTTACTTTGAAGTCAGGCTGTCTCAAACAGGGACAGCCTTTTTAAAAAACATCTGACCTCCCGGAGCAGAACTGTGGAACTTTCAGAACTGACAGCATACGCTAAAGAAAAATACAATATTGACGAGCAGCATAAATGGGACGATTTTCCGGGCTTTTCCGTGCTCACAGATCCGCTTACGGGAAAATGGGCGGCGCTTCTTATGCGCGTCTGGGACACGGAAACCGGCGAAATGATCGAACGGTGCGACATAAAATGCGGGCAGGATCAGGCGGGGAAAATTGACAGGCCGTACGTCACCGCCGCGTTTCGTATGCACGGGCCGAAATGGGCGGGGGTAACGTTCGGAAAAGAGACCGAGGCGGACGTTGTCCGTAAGCTGTTTGACAGCGCGATGGACAATAATAAAGGCTACGGCTTCACCATCGTACTTGACTCCCCCGCTCCAAAACGTGATATTGCCGTTAACGCGGGCGGCGACGTCCCCATACCACCCAGAGGCACGACAATTGCCCGGTCGAACAGAGATATTGTCCCCGAGCGCATCAGAAAGCTGCGCCTTCTCTTTAAGCCGGACACGTACCCGATGACGAAGCTTGCCGAAAGCTTTTACAGGCAGGCAACGTTTATGCGGGATTATGAAGATGATTACCCGTGGGAAGGCCCTTTTTCACATTTTTACCCCACGTACCACCTTCTCACCACGGCACAGCTGCGAGGCTACTTTTCGTGGAGAACGCGCGTAAGGAAGGGCAATTATTCGTTTATCAGCGTTTCGGCGGCATATATTTATCTATATGAACTGCTGAACGGAATAGGCGCGGAATCAGTCGAAGAACGGCTGCAGAAAATGGAAGAATTCGAAAAAGGATTCCTTGACGCCGGATTCGGCGACGATTATATGCGTTATGATCTGCGTCAATGGATGGCCGACCTGTCGATCATGAACGGCTTACCTCAGGAAATTATCAGAAAGTATGCCGAAAAATCATTGTTTGAATTCGAGATGCTTCTTTCGGTACTTAAGACGCCTGACGAACATACCGATGAAGAGATCTGTTCTGCTCTGAAAGAATTTGACCAGGATAAAAGACTTTCTGCAGGAATACTTTCCGCGTTCGGAAGCAGGACCGCGTTCCTTATCAGCGAAGCGTGGCGGCAGGCTGTTAAGAACTATAGAAACGGCGGGACCGATCTGTTTACGCTTTGCTTCGGAAAGCCTTACGAGCGCTCGTGGTTTCCCCTTTCCAACGCGATATATTGCAGGCACGATCCGCAGCCTGACAGGACTGTCATTGCCGGAAGTGCATGTGTTTTTAAGTGTAGAGCTATGCAATGGCGCGTAATATCATACATAAGGCCTAACTTCGACCGCGGTTTGATGAAAAGGTTTCTGCACGCCGCCGATCTCAAGCTGAGACAGTATTTAAAGGCGGGAACGCGGCTGCGCGAAAGTCCCGGAGAAGACTGGGCTTATCCCTACATCGACGAAGCTATAGCAAAGGATATGAGGCGTGAGGCGGAGCGAAGGCGGGAGAGCGTAACCGTCGATCTATCCGGGCTCGATAAGATAAGGGCGGATGCGGAGAAAACGCGCGACAGCCTTTTAACTGAGGAAGAAAGCGCCGAAATTGCCGCAATAAACGCTACCGAAAGCGTAACGGAAATTCGCGGCGAACAAAACGTTCCGACGGATATTGACCACGCAAATGTACCGCTTACTCAAACTCCCCCGTCCGGCCGCGAAACGCAGGCGCCGGCAATACTTGACCCTGTCCTGATATCGGTCGTACGTACGCTTATGCGTTCGGAAGATCCCCGGTCAATTCTTAAGGCAAATTCGATTCTGCCTGAGATCGCCGCGGATCCGATAAACGAGGCGCTTTTCGACGAGTTCGGGGACAATGTAGTTCTTTGCGAGGACGGTCATCTTTCACTTGTAAATGAGTATGCGGAAGATTTACAATTAATGCTGGACAACGACTATACGGAGATTTCGTGATATGAACAGCAATGATACGCATAATAACGCAAATAACTTCAATGACCCTGATAGCGCAGGCATTGCCCGCAGCGAAAGCCGCGCCGGTAATATTAAGGTGCCTCGACGCATTTCACAGACGGTGCTGAATTCCCTTAAAGGCGGCGTGGTGCCGCGCATCGGGCTTCCGTATATAACGGTAGGCAGAAAGGCGGAGATAGAGGCGCTGCTGAGGGACGTAGATATCATTTCCGAAGGCGGGGCGTCGTTCAGATTCATTGTCGGACGCTACGGTTCCGGAAAAAGTTTTCTGCTGCAGACGATAAGAAATTACGTGATGGAGCGCGGATTCATTGTCGCAGATGCAGATCTGTCGCCCGAACGCAGGCTCCAGGGCACGCGCGGACAGGGGCTTTCCACCTACCGCGAACTGATCAGCAATCTTTCGACTAAAACCAAACCGGAAGGCGGAGCGCTCACGCTCATACTTGACCGCTGGATCAGCGCAGTGCGTTCAGAAGCGGTTCAGGAAACGGGACTTTCGCCTGACGATCCGGCCCTTTACGCGGTCGCCGAAAAAATGATTTACGCCGTGACTGCTTCCGTGAGCGAACTGGTACACGGTTTCGAATTCGGGCGTCTGCTTTCCGTTTACTATAAAGCCAGCATCGGCGGCGATGATGAAACGAAAGCTAAAGTGGCACGCTGGTTCCGCGCAGAGTACACGCTTAAAAGTGAAGCAAAGGAAGCGCTCGGAATAAATCTTATTATTACCGACGACGACTGGTACGATTACCTTAAACTGTTCGCCGTCTTCTTCAGGCTCGCCGGATATCAGGGCATGATGGTGATGATCGACGAACTTGTGAATATCTATAAGATTCCAAACCTGGTCACGCGCCAGAACAATTACGAGAAGATGCTTACGATGTATAACGACACGCTTCAGGGAAAAGCGCACTACTTAGGCATTCTTATGGGCGCGACTCCGCAGGCGCTCGAGGACAAACGCCGAGGGATATTCAGTTACGAAGCGCTGCGCTCAAGGCTTTCCGAAGGGCGTTTCTCAAAGCCGGGGGCAAGGGATATGTTAGCCCCTGTCATCAGGCTCGAGCCGCTTAAAGCCGAAGAAATGCTGGTACTTTGTGAAAAGCTTGCCGATATGCACGCGGGGCTGTACGGTTACGAAAGAAGGCTCGGTACTCAGGAGCTCGCCGTGTTCATAAAAGTTGAATACGGGAGGATAGGCGCGGATCAGAACATCACGCCCAGGGAGGTCATACGCGACTTTATAGAGCTGCTCGATCTGATGTATCAGGATCCCTCGCTTGAGCTTACCGGGCTGCTCGAGTCCGACGCTTTCACGTTCTCAAAATCCGAAGCGGTTTCGGATGAGGCAGAAGAAGGATTTGCGGAGTTTACGGTATGAACGTATTTGAACGATATGCTCCATTCATACAGGATTATATATACCGCTCGGGGTGGCAGACGCTGAGAAGCGTCCAGAATGCTGCGGGAGAGGCTATTTTCGGTACGGAGGACAATGTTCTTTTAACGGCGTCAACGGCTTCGGGTAAGACCGAGGCGGCCTTCTTCCCTATCCTTACGCTCCTTAACGAAGATCCCTCGAAGACAGTAGGCGTACTTTACATTGCCCCGCTTAAGGCGCTTATAAACGACCAGTTCGGAAGGCTTAACGACCTGTGCCAGGAAGAAGGCATACCTGTTTCCCGCTGGCACGGAGACGTAGCGCAGACGGCGAAGCGCAAACTGCTCAAAAAGCCCGCGGGGATCCTGCAGATAACGCCGGAATCACTTGAATCGCTGCTAATCAACAAACATATGGAGATACCGTCGCTGTTCGGAGATTTGCGCTTTGTAGTTATTGACGAAATACACTCGCTCCTGCGTGCAGACCGCGGCCTCCAGACGTTCTGCCTTATAGAAAGACTGTGCAGAATTGCCGGCTGCAGCCCGAGGCGGATCGGCCTTTCAGCTACGATCGGGAATCCGGAAGAAGCAGGCAGATTTCTTGCGGCAGGCAGCGGCAGGAAGACCGTTATCCCCGCGTTTGATGGCGGTAAGGAAGTCTGGCGCCTCTCTATGGAGCACTTCTATAACACTCCCCCGCAGGCGGACGAAGGCCGCATACCGGATAACGAAGCATTGCCCGCGGAACCCGCATCCGATACTGCCCCGGACGCGGCCGATCCCGGCATCGGATATATTTTTGAACATACCAGAGGCAAAAAATGCCTCATTTTCACCAATTCGCGCGAAGAGTGCGAAGCCGTCTGCCAGAGCCTGCGTCAATACTGCGAAGCCAGGCACGAGCCGGACCGCTTCCTGATCCATCACGGAAATCTTTCCGCCTCTTACCGCGAGAGCGCAGAAGAAGATATGAAGGACGACGACTCGCTCATGTCCGTCTGCGCCACCGCCACGCTCGAACTCGGTATAGACATAGGCAGGCTGGAGCGCGCTTTTCATATAGACGCACCTTTTACAGTATCGGGGTTCCTTCAGCGCATGGGGCGCACCGGCCGCAGAGGAGATCCGTCGGAAATGTGGTTCGTTATGCGCGAAGATCATCAGGAGGCCCGGTCAATGCTCCCGGATTCCATTCCCTGGTATCTGATCCAGGGGATCGCGCTCGTTCAGCTCTACATCGAAGAACGCTTCGTAGAGCCGCCTCGTACAGGCCGCCTGCCGTACAGCCTTCTCTACCACCAGACGATGAGCACGCTCGCCTCGCACGGCGAAATGACTGCGGGAGAACTTGCCTCCCGCGTACTGACCCTCGCATGCTTTTCGCGTATAACGAAAGACGACTACCGACTGCTGCTCAGGCATTTGATCGAGATCGACCACATAAACCGCACCGAAAACGGCGGTCTCATCTTAGGCATAAGCGGCGAAAGGATCGTTAATAACTACAAATTCTACGCCGTATTTCAGGAAAATATCGAGTATACCGTGCATGCGGGTTCTGAACAGCTGGGCACGATCGTTAAGCCGCCTCCGGTCGGGGACAAGATCGCCATAGCAGGCCGCGTATGGGTCGTGGAGGACGTTGACCATAAACGCCGCGACGTGTACTGTACGCTCGTGAAGGGCAATATCCCCGCCTATTTCGGAGACGTTGCCGGCGATATCCACACGCGGATCATAGAGCGTATGTACGGCGTACTGTTTGAGGAGAAGCAGTACAGGTATCTTATGTCACACGCTGTCTGCCGCCTCGAAGATGCTCGGGAAACGTTCAGAAAATCCGGGATGGATTTTAAAACCCTCATTCACCTGGGCGGAAACATGTGGGCGCTCTTCCCCTGGCTCGGAAGCTACGCCTTCCTGGCGCTGGAGCGTTTTTTAAAGATACGCTGCGGAAAAAGGCTGGGCCTTAAGGGACTGAGTTCTTCCCGCCCTTATTATATGCAGTTCACGATGCAGGTAAGAGAAGAAGATTTTTACAGAATAGTGCGCGAAGAGGCCGAAGCGGATATCGATCCTATGGAGCTCGTTTATCCTAAAGAAGTGCCCGTATTTGAAAAATATGACGAATACGTGCCCGAAGAACTCATAAGAAAAGGTTTTGCCTACGGAGTGCTCGATATCGAAGGCATGAAGAAGCGCGTGCTTACGTGGAATACGGAGGAGGCTTTCAATGCGCCGGCATTATATAAATAAATCAGCTTGTATATCAGTCATGATCCTGATACTGATCCTCTTATGCTCGTGCGTATCAGGAGGGCCGGGAAGTTCAGGAAGCCCTTCGTCTGTCAATACGCAGGATCCGGAGGCTGTGATCATTACGCCTATGCCATACACCTCCGGGCCGGACGTTCCGGGCACGAACGATCCCGCGAACGCAGAGAGAACCGCTGCCGTCACTGTCACGCCTGATAAAACGGAAACGGACACGCCTGAAGGCGAATCACCGCAGGAAAAAACGCTACGTATTGACTCCGAATTACTGTACAGCAAAAGCGTAATACTGAAAGATATTGACAGCGGAAAGATCCTTTACTCTCTCTCCCCCGATAAACGGATCTACCCTGCTTCACTTACTAAAATCATGACCGGGCTGCTGACAGCCGAACTGCTTCCGTCAGACAAAAACTACGAGATCACAAAGGAATCGATCGACTTCGCAGACAGCAGAGGCGCTTCCACGGCCGGATTTAACGCCGGAGAGATAACGGACAAAGATGCGGTGCTCGGAGGGATCCTTATGTCTTCGGGCGCAGAATGCAGCTATACTGCGGCGGTCAATATTTCAGGAAGTGAAGAGGCGTTTGCCGGGCTTATGAACCAAAGAGCGCGTGAACTGGGACTTACCGGTACACATTTTGTCAATTGCACCGGCCTGCACGACGACGATCATTACACGACTGCGGAAGACCTTTTAAAATTGACCGAGGCCGCGCTTAAAAATGCAGATTTTGTCAGATTTTTCACGCTCGATTCGTTTAAAGCAGTGACCGAGCCGGAACGGAAATATCAATTGACGCTCGTGAGTACGGTCTTCTCTGCACTTGCGGACTACGATTTCGGGAAGGTCAACGTGCTCGGAGGGAAGACAGGCTACACCAGGCAGGCGGGATTGTGTCTTATTACTTACGCGGAGTATAACGGCCGCCGTTACGTGCTCGTGACAGCGGAGAACGGGGGCAACAAAAACACAGACCGGTATCATTTTATTGACGCCGCATACATTTACAAGGTCCTTCAGGAGGAGATACGATGAGTGAAAAATCTTGCGGAAACGTTATTATAACAGGTGGAGCTACCGGGATCGGAGCAGCGTGTGTGAAACTGTTCGCGCGGCGCGGCTTTAACGTGATCGTGGGGTATAATTCGTCGCGCGAAGCGGCTGCGGCGCTGGTGCGCGATATCCGGAAAAGTAAAGGCAGCGCATTCGCCGTGAAAGCTGACGTTTCCCGCCCCGGCGGCGGATTAAAGCTTGTTTCGGCGTGTCTTAAACATTTCGGCGATCCGGATATTCTGGTCAATAACGCCGGAGTTGCGCTTCCTCAGAAGCTTATTACTGAAACGACTGATGAAGAGTTCAGGCGCGTTATGGACGTCAACGTTTTCGGCACTTTCGCCTGCTCCCGCGAGGTGCTCCCCTATATGATCCGCAATCATTCCGGAAGTATCGTCAACGTTTCTTCGATCTGGGGGCGCGTCGGTGGCTCGTGTGAAGTCCCCTACAGCGCGTCAAAAGGGGCCGTAATTAGTTTTACGAAGGCTCTTGCGAAAGAAGTTGGACCGTCCGGAATACGCGTAAACTGCGTTGCCCCGGGCGTCATCAACACAAAGATGAACGGCGCGCTTGACAAGGCAACAATGAAAATGCTCTCCGATGAAGCGGCGTTGTGCCGTATCGGAGAGCCCGAAGAAGTAGCCGAATCCGTTTTTTTCCTCGCCCTGGGCGGCGCGTCGTTCGTCACAGGAGCGGTACTGGATGTAAACGGAGGGATGTGAGTTAGGAACGAGCAACGAGTAGCGATCAGAGTTCAGAGTTCAGAGTTTAGAGTTTAGAGTTCAGAGTTCAGAGTTCAGAGTTTAGAGTTAGCGAGTAGCGGCGCACGGCCGCATTGTCCGGCTTCACCTTTAAACTTCTTGTTCGCAGTTTTTATTAGAGTTTTTCTATCTTATCGCCAATATTATCGAGCCAGGTTCCGTCGAACAGTTCTATCATGCCTCCGTCTACCGCAGCGGCGAGTTTAGGATCGATCGGTATACGGGACACGATATCAACGCCGAAATTTTTCGCCGTTTCGGAGAGTTTGCTTTCGCCGAACAGATAAATCTTTTTACCGCAATCAGGGCAGGTCGCGTAACTCATATTTTCAACGAGCGCCAGCACCGGAATATTCATCAGTTCAGCCATTTTAACGGCCTTCCCGACGATCATTGATACAAGATCCTGAGGACTTGTCACTACGACGATTCCATCTACGGGCAGCGACTGGAAGACGGTAAGCGGCACGTCGCCCGTTCCCGGAGGCATATCCACGAACATATAATCTACGTCAGACCACACTACGTCAGTCCAGAACTGCTTTACAGTGCCGGCAATTATCGGGCCGCGCCATACGACCGGATCCGTCTCGTTCTCGAGCAGCAGATTCAGCGACATCACGTCAATACCTGTTTTAGTTACGACGGGCAATATCCCGGCCGCGCTCCCCTGTGCTTTTTCATGAAGCCCGAACGCCTCAGGAATCGAAGGCCCCGTTATGTCTGCGTCAAGTATCGCAGTCTTGTATCCCCTTCTCTGCATACTGACAGCAAGAAGCGACGTTACGAGCGATTTACCTACACCGCCCTTACCGCTGACAACAGCTATTACCTTCCCGACTCTGCTATATTCATTAAGCGCCTCGTGCATATCCTGCGGTTCCTGCCTCGAAGGACAATTTTCACCGCATGAGGAACAATCGTGTGTGCAATCGCTCATGTTAAAAACTCCTTTTCAATTAATGCAATAAAGCGCGCAATTCAATAAACGCGCCTGATGATTATACACTATCCGCCCCGCAGAGGCAAGATGCCGAATAGCCTCTGAGACTGTCAAGTAAATGTGGGCACTTTTTCCTTCCGCCTTTTTTGTAGCACTGTCTTCTCTCGCCTGTAAAGGCCCGTTACACTACCTTCGGTGCCTTGACAGGCTTCGAATACAGTGCTGCGCGGTATTTAGGCAGCAACAATGGTTGCTGCGCCA
>JAFWQX010000168.1 GCA_017508875.1 Clostridia bacterium
AAAGGGTCCTTCTTTACCGCTTCATCAACTAATCGATTTATTTCTTCTTCATCCTTCAGTACGTTTTGATTTAGGACGCTTGACTGCTCAATAGTGTAATTATTCATCTCCTTTTCAAGCTCTACACAGGTTTTATCTATTATTTCGAGATATTCGCTTTCCAAAAAATACACTCTATTAGATTCCACAGGAAATAAACTCTTGTATGGAATCTGTTTCATTAAATTGAAATTAGTGCTTTGATTTTTTTGAAACGCAGCTCTGCCTCTGTGTTCGAAGGCGGACCATACGGCCGCAGCTCTGCCTTTTTTCATTTGCGGCCGTATAGAAAAGTTGAAAATACGGCCACATCTCTGTCTTTTTCAATTTGCGGCCGTACTGGAGAGGTTGTTTGCACGGCCGCAGCTCTGCCTTTTTTCATTTGCGGCCGTATAGGAATGTTGAAAATACGGCCGCAACTCTATCTTTGTTCATTTGCGGCCGTATTGGAGAGGCGGTTTACACGGCCGCAGTTCCATCTTTTTCCATTTGCGGCCGTATTGGAGAGGTGGGTCGCACGGCCGCATTACTTCTTTTTTTCATTTGCGGCCGTATTGGAGAGGTGGGTCGCACGGCCGCATTTCTTCTTTTGCTCATTTGCGGCCGTGCAAATGAGCAATTCCCGCCGTCAGACGGCGCCCTCACTCTGAAAACACCGCCTGAAAATAAAAAACCGAAAACCAGGCGGTGTTCCTCGTTACTCGTTCTGAACTCTAAACTCTAAACTCTAAACTCTGAACTCTGAACTCTGAACTCTTAGCTTCTTCCTCGCTTTTTTATTTGCTTGCCTTATCATGCCGGTATATCGTATAATAATACAAGATCAAACACCGCGGGGAGAGATGTGGATTGACGAACAGAGAACGCTTCCGGGCTGTATTTAATTTCGAACTTCCTGACGACAGGCTTCCGGCTATTGAATGGGCGTCGTGGTGGTGGGACCGTACGATCATGGAATGGCAGAAGCAGGGACTGCCTGCAAATCTGGGCTTTCACGATATTGCCCCGTATTTCGGCCTTGACCAACACTACCAGTTCTGGTTCCCGCACAGATCGGCGGATTGCCCGCAGCCCAAAAGTTTCGGCGGCTCGATAGCCGAAGACGAGGACGAATACGAAGCGCTCCTGCCGTATCTTTACCCCGAAAGCAGCGGCGACGGCGCGGCGGCGGGGATGCAGGGGCTTAAAGCGGGGCACGACGCGGGAGAGTACCCGATATGGTTCTCAATGGACGGCGGATTCTGGTTCCCGCGCACGATACTCGGCATTGAAAATCACCTGTATTCATTCTATGACCAGCCCGAATTATATCACAGAATATTAGACGATCTGGCGGATTTCCAGTTAAGACAGCTCGAAAAAATATACCGCGTGCTCACGCCTGACTTTATGACGTTCGGCGAAGATATGAGCTACAATAACGGTCCCATGATCTCGGAAGACTGTTTCGACGAATTCTTGCTTCCGTACTATCAGAAGGTGGTACCGTACATAAAGGAGCACGGGACGAAAGTGATCATTGACTCCGACGGCGATATAAGCAGAATGATACCGTGGCTGAAGCGCGCAGGGATAGAAGGCGTGCTGCCGCTGGAGCATAAGGCGGGCGTGGACGTCAATGCGCTTCGCGAACTGCATCCGGATTTCCTGTTTATCGGGGCATTCGATAAAATGACAATGAGAGAGAGCGTTGACGCCATGCGCGGGGAGTTTGAAAGACTACTGCCTGCGATGAGAACGGGCGGGTTCGTGCCGAGCGTTGACCACCAGACGCCTCCTGATTGTCCGATGGAAAGATATAAAATTTACGTAGAAATGCTTAAGGAATATGGCAGAAAGGCAGTTAAACCGGGTAAATTAATATGACGAACAGAGAAAGAGCACTGAACATACTGCATTTTAAACCTGTTGACCGCATGCCTGCGGTACATTTCGGGTACTGGCCCGAGCTGCTCACAGAATGGGCGGAGCAGGGGAAGATCCCGAAAGAACTTGCAGAAGGTAATTACGACGGCAGCGAGAAGGAACGCGAGCTCGACCGCATTATCGGCTGGGATTTCAACTGGTACAGGACGGTCGGATCGAATAACCACCTCTTTCCGGGATTCGAAGCAAAACCGCTCGAAACGCTCCCGGACGGATCTGTACGCATGCAGAACGGCGACGGCGTGATCGAACGGGTAAAGCCTGGCGTGACGTCTATTCCGTCGGAGGACGACTATCTGCTTAAGGACCGCGAGGCGTTTGAAACGCTGTACAAACCGCGGATGCAATATTTCCCGGAGCGCGTAAACGTTGAATATTATAAACATTTTAACGAGACCAGACCGATGGACGTGCCGGTTGGACTCCACCTCGGATCGGTGATCGGAAATATCAGGAACATCTGCACAGTAATAGGTATGAGTTACCTCATATTTGACGAAGACGAGGATCTTTTTGCGGATATCGTTGACACGTACGCCGAAATGCAGTATAAATGCGCTGAGGCAATACTCGAAACGGGTGCGAAATTCGATTTTGCGCACTACTGGGAAGATATTTGCTTCAAAAACGGGCCGCTGCTCTCTCCGGAAGTGTTTGACGATATATGCGCGAAACACTATCAGAAGCGCAACGACCTGTGCCACCGCTACGGTATCGATATCATATCGCTCGACTGCGACGGGGTCACGGATAAGCTTTTACCTACGTGGGTAAGGACAGGCGTGAATACTATGTTCCCGATCGAGATCGGCGTATGGGGCGATCAGTTCGGTCCTGCGAGAGAGAAGTTCGGAAAAGACGTGCTCGGTGTAGGCGGAATGGATAAGACGGCATTAAGGCGGGACAAGGAAGCCGTTGACTGCGAAATAGAGCGGCTCACGAGGCTGTCGGCGGAGGGCGGATTCATTCCGTGCCCGGATCACCGGCTGATGCCAGGGACAAAATTCGAACTTGTACAATACTATGCGGAAAAAATAAAGGAAATAAAGTTTTAAACGGCATACAAAAAAGGAGTGTATGAATTATGAGCGAAGGAATACTGCTTGAAATTTCCGAGAACCTTCAGCGCGGAAAAGCAAAAGTCGTAAAAGAACTGATACCGCAGGCTCTTGAAGCCGGTATCGATCCGGAAACTATACTTAACGACGGACTTCTGGCCGGAATGAATGTCATCGGCGCGAAGTTCAAGGAAGGTACTGCGTACGTGCCTGAAGTGCTTGTCGCAGCCAGAGCTATGAACCAGGGCGCCGCGTTGCTGAAGCCGTACCTGGAAGAAGCCGGCGTGACGTCGATCGGACGCGCCTGCATCGGCACCGTTCAGGGCGACCTCCACGATATCGGAAAGAATCTGGTTAAAATGATGCTCGAAGGAAAAGGCATCGAAGTCATTGACCTCGGCACCGACGTTGCCCCCGAAACATTTATCCAGACCGCGATCGAGCAGGATTGCCAGCTTATCTGCCTTTCCGCGCTGCTCACCACAACGATGGGCGTAATGGCGGACGTCGTAAAGAAAGCAGAAGAAGCCGGCATACGCGATAAAGTGAAGATCATGATCGGCGGCGCTCCCGTCGACGAAGCGTTCTGCGAGCTCATCGGAGCTGACAAATATACTCCGGACGCAGCGAGCTGCGCGGATGCCGCGAAGGCGTTTCTTACGGGCAATGCCTGACATTTGAGGGCGTGCGATGGACAACGACGCTTTTTTCGCCAGGCTTGAGATTGAAGTGACTGCGCTCGGCGCATACCGGGCGTCGGTCATCAATATCTCCGGCGTCGAGACGGATCGTGTTTTCCGCGAAATGTGCGCTAAAAACGTGTGCGGGAACTACGGCAGGTGCTGGACTTGCCCGCCGGACGTGGGAGAAATCGACGACCTCATTGCCGAACTCAGATCGTACGAATATATTCTGGTATATCAGACGGTGACCGCCCTCGAGGACAGCTTCGATTTTGAAGGAATGATGGCCGCCGGGGCGTTTCATAATAAGCTTACCGAAAGCGTCAGGGCGAAACTGTCGGGCGAGAAATTTTCCCGCTCGCTGTTTCTATGTGCCGGAGGCTGCCGCATATGCGAAGTCTGCGCAAAAAAGACGGACGAGCCCTGCCGTTTCCCTGATAAAGCGATGGCGTCGCTCGAAGCATACGGCGTAAACGTATCGAAACTTGCCGCCGCTGCCGGGATGAAATACATAAACGGGCAGGATACCGTGACATACTTCAGTGCGGTGCTTTTTGATCTGTAGGATCACAGTTTTTTATGATCAGAATAACAGTTAACGGAAAAGATCATCATAGTGAAGCCGGGCAGGAGCTCGGCGTTTTTCTGCGTACGCTTTCCGCGGAAGGAACGTCAGAGCGCGGCGGAATTGGTGCGGGGCTTTCATTTGCGTGCGGCGGTCACGGGCGCTGCGGGAAGTGCAAAGTTAAAGCGTCAGGAGCGCTTTCTCCCGTTACCGCGGCTGAAGAGCGCTGCCTCGGCGAGACGGGTCTGGCAGAAGGTTACAGGCTCGCGTGTCAGGTAAAGGCGTTAGGGGATTGCGAGATCAGTACCTGCGAGCCGCATCGGGATAAAAACGGCTGCGTCGCGATCGAAGGGGAAATGGCCGAATTCGAGCTGGTCCCGTCTTTTTCGGGTTACGGCGTTGCTGTAGATATAGGGACTACCACTATCGCGGTAAAATTGTTTGACGATAAGGGCAACGAGCTTTCTTCGTACGGTATGCAGAACCCTCAGGGCCGGTGGGGCGCGGACGTCATTTCGCGCATGGAAGCGGCGCTGAAAGGAGAAGCGGAAAATCTGGCGGAAGCGGTGCGCGGGGCGGTCAACGAAAGTATTGACCGTGTTGCGGTACTTGCCGGGATCAATGAAAAGGCGGCTATACGCTCCGTCGTGATCACGGGCAATACCGTGATGCTTTACCTGCTCTGTGGCATTGACACCGAACCCCTTACGCACGCTCCGTTTGAAGCAAAAGAATTGTTCGGAAGGAGCATTCCTGCGGCCTCAATCGGCCTCGCAGCAGCTCCGGACGCCGAAATATATATTCCTCCCTGCATCGCCGCATTCATTGGCGCCGATACGGTGTGCGCCGCGCTCGCGGTAGGGCTTGACCGGCCGGGAGATACCGCAATAATGACGGATATAGGTACGAACGGGGAGATGGTGATCCGCTCGAAGAAAGGCTTGTACGCCTGCTCGACTGCCGCGGGGCCTGCGTTCGAAGGCGCCGGCATCAGTATGGGTATGGGCGGATTTGAAGG
>JAFWQX010000169.1 GCA_017508875.1 Clostridia bacterium
CCGAAGTGCCCGAACTGCGGCAGACCTTTAACGCTGAACCTGAGGTCGGATGATTCGTTTATAGAAGATTACGGCTGGGTCGAAGCTTCGCAGCGTTATGAAAACTACCTGCGCGAACATGCCGGTAAAAAGCTGCTGTTTTTAGAACTCGGCGTCGGTTACAACACACCCGGCATAATCAAATATCCGTTCTGGAGAATGACGCTGAACAACGAGAACGCGATTTATGCGTGCGTAAATTACGGCGAAGCGGTAACGCTCGAGGAAATCGCGTCCCGCTCGATATGTATCGACGGAGATATAGGAGAAGTAATCGGGAAGTTAATTGAATAATGTTTTATTGCCTTCCCGACGCCGTTCTGTTATACTTTTGATACCAATTTACGTAGAGAGGGGAACGCTTAAATGTACCGTGTATCCATACCTATCACCACCGATTTCAGAGGAGTAAGAAAAGCGCAGTACCTCGAAGAGCTTGCCCGCGCAAAACCGGACCGGGTCTTTCTTGTAGGGCCTCGAAGCGCGGACTCTGCGAAGAGCAAAGCATGGGCGCTTGAGAGGTTCAAGGAACTGGTGCCGCTGATGCGAAGCCAGGGTTACGAGGTAGGGATCTGGGTAAACAGTCTCGGCCACGGCGGAAGTTCGGACGCACATCCGGAGTATCAGAACATCGTCAACGGCGGAGGCATAGTGAATACCGACTCGTATTGTCCGCTGGACGAAGCGTTCGCCGATGAATTTGCCGAATGGATCGCCGAGCTCTCACGGACCGGACCTGATCTTATAATGCTTGACGACGATTACCGCCTCGGGTACCGCTCCGGATTAACAGGATGCTATTGTCCGCTGCATCTGAAGCGGGTCTCTGAGATCATCGGAGAGGAGATAAGCGCATCCGAACTGGAGCGCAAGGCCCTTTACGGCGGGCCGAATAAGTACCGCGACGCCTGGATGGAAGTTAACCGCGCTTCGCTCACGGGGCTTGCGAAAAAGCTCAGAAAAGCGGTGGATTCGGTCGATCCTTCAATCAGACTGGGGCACTGCGCGGTGCTGGACACGTGGGATATAGACGGCGTTGATTCGATAGAACTGGCAAAGGCTTTTGCAGGCGGGACAAGGCCGTTCCTGCGGCTGATAGGCGCGGCGTACTGGGCGGCTAACAAGGCGTTCGGCTGCCGTATCGCCAACGTGATCGAGCTCGAGCGCATGCAGATCTCCTGGTGCGAGAATGAAGATATAGAGATATTTGCTGAAGGCGACGTGTTCCCGCGTCCTCGCCATAACGTGCCTTCTGCGTACCTCGAGGCGCTTGATACGGCCCTCAGAGCGGACGGCCGGTCGGATGGCATCTTAAAATACATGATAGACTACGAATGCGCGCCTTTTTACGAGCGGGGGTATATCGACCGCCACGTACACAATATGCCGCTCTACGGGCAAATTTCGGGCATTTTTGACGGTCTTAAGCCGTGCGGCGTGAGAGTGTACGACTGTATGCACCGGTTGAAGGATGCCTGCCTTCCCGAAACAGGCGGAGGAGATCTTTATGTGGGCAATGATTTCGTTCCTCCTGCGATGAAGCTGCTTTGTGACAACGCGATCCCGATGCAGTATTCCGAGCCTGATGTTACAGTCATTTTCGGAGAAAACGCGAGGCACGCTCCGGCCCAAATGCTTGAGTGCGGTGCCGTGCTCGATATGCCCGCGGCGCGCATACTTACTGAGCGAGGCTTCGACGTGGGACTCGGATCTGTCGGGCAAGCGGTGCCTGTGCGTTCGGTTTATTTCCCGGACGCCGTACAGGGCTTTTCATTCCGCTCCGGAATGTTTGATAACGACGGTTCCGATTTCGCCACACTCAATATGAAACCTGGTTCGGAGCCCGTCGCAGAATTCCGCGGCCGCACAGGTTCGGTCTTCGCGTACCGTTATGAAAACGCTAAAGGCGAACGTTTCCTTATATTCCCGTTCGAGGCCAGGCGCGTGTGCGAGACGTCAATGCTTTTCCGCAATTACGTCATGCAGAGCACGCTCATCCGCGAGCTTTCTCACATTCGCCGCGGACCGCTCGACGCCGTACTGACCGGGAACCCCGACACGTATCTGCTCACGAAGAGGGACAATGATTCATTGGCGCTCGGCATATGGAATTTCTCTCTCGATCCGATCATCGAACCTGTTGTCCGGCTGGGAGAAGAATGGGACTCCGCCGAATTTGTTAACTGTACGGGAACGGTAAGACGCCGCATACTGTCATTGTCAGAGATCGGACCGTACGGCATGGCGTTCGTGCTGCTGAAGAAAAAGAAAAATTTATGAAGATAAAAATCAAAAATCAGGAGAACCGGTATGAATGATTTCAGATATTACGCACCTACAGAGGTGATTTTCGGCAATGGCGCCGAAGATAGAACGGGCGAGATCGCCGCGAAATACGGGAGCAGGGCGCTTCTGGTGTACGGGAAGGGCAGTGTCGTTAGGAGCGGCCTGCTGGACAGGATCGTGGCGTCAATGCAGCGCGCAGGTATGGCATTCCTCCTTTTCGGCGGAGCGCAGCCTAATCCCACGCTCACACATGCGGAGGAAGGCGTGGCAAAAGCGATCGGATTCGGGGCGGATATCATTATCGGCATAGGCGGAGGAAGCGCAATAGACACCGCAAAAGCGATTGCCCACGGAGCCGCGAATCCGGGCGCGAGGCTTTGGGATATATGGTCAAAGAAGGTCCCGCTTACAAGGTCGCTGCCGGTCGGGGCCGTATTGACCGCGCCTGCCGCCGGGAGCGAGATGAGCGACTCGGCGGTGCTTACGAACGAGGAAATACGTAAAAAAGCCGGTCTGAGCACCGACTATAACCGTTGCCGCTTTGCGATCATGGATCCGGCTCTCGGGGCTACCGTCCCGAAATATCAGCTCGCGGCAGGGGCAGCGGATATCATGATGCATACGATGGAGCGCTATTTTATTCCGGGAAGCCATGCGGAGCTTACAGATGAGATCGCGGAGGGGCTGCTAAGGACTGTAATAAAAAACGGCAGAGCGGCGCTGGATGATCCTGCTGATCAGGATGCAATGGGTGAGCTTTTCTGGGCTTCGAGCCTTTCGCATAACGGGCTTACCGGCTGCGGGCGCGACAAGGATTTTTCGGTCCATAAGCTCGGGCACGCACTTTCGGCAAAATACGGAACGACCCACGGAGCGTCGTTGACCGCTGTCTGGAGAGCGTGGGCAATCGAGGTCTACCGTGATTGTCTGCCTCGCTTTTGCAGGTTTGCGGAGAAAGTCTGGGGAGTGACGGGGGAAAATGAATTGTCAGTTTCGGAGGAGGGTATCCGCCGTACTGTCGACTATTTTGCGTCGATCGGCATGCCCACGTCGCTGGACGAACTGGGAGTGCATCCGTCTGATGAAGAAATACGTGCGCTTTCGCTTGATGCGACGATGAACGGAACCGTTAAGCTTTCGCGTATCAAGCCGCTCGGAGCGGAAGAAGTAGAAAGAATATTTAAAAGAGCACTTTGCTGACGGCATTGACACCGTCCTGGATATGCGTTATTATACAAAAGCGGTTTCTTTGCCCGGAAAATGTGCATAATAAACCGCAAAACTATTTGAAATGCCGCGTTTTTGTTTGTATTGCCGGCAAATATAAAGGAGAATAAATATGAAAAAAGTAGTGATCATTTTACTCGCGCTCGCTCTCGCCGTTTCTTTTGCAGCCTGCTCCGGGGGTAGCGAAAATCAGTCAGGAAC